>JBKPOL010000229.1:0-3437 GCA_046733075.1 Pseudomonadota bacterium
CATCTATGCCAAGGTCGGCGCGGACTGCATTCCCGCCGATGCGCCCGCCGGCTACGCGAACGAGGTCAACAATTTCGTCTTCGAGCTCGAGTCGAAGATCGTGCGCAACCAGATCCTGTCGGGCGAGCCGCGCATCGATGGCCGCGACACGCGCACCGTACGCCCGATCACGATCCGCACGGGCGTGCTCCCGCGCACGCACGGCTCGGCGCTCTTCACCCGCGGGGAGACACAGGCGATCGTGGTCGCGACGCTCGGCACCGCCCGCGACGAGCAACGCATCGACGCGCTGATGGGGGAGTACACCGACCGCTTCATGCTGCACTACAACATGCCGCCGTACGCGACCGGCGAGACCGGCCGTGTCGGCACGCCGAAGCGCCGCGTGATCGGCCACGGCCGCCTCGCCCAGCGCGCGCTGCTCGCCGTGCTGCCCACGGCCGAAGAGTTCGCGTATTCGTTGCGCGTCGTGTCCGAGATCACCGAATCGAACGGCAGCTCGTCGATGGCCTCGGTGTGCGGCGCGAGCCTCGCGCTGATGGACGCCGGCGTCCCGACGAAGGCGCATGTCGCCGGCATTGCCATGGGACTGATCAAGGAGGGGAACCGGTTCGCGGTCCTTACCGATATCCTTGGCGACGAGGATCACCTGGGCGACATGGACTTTAAGGTCGCCGGCACGGACCGCGGCCTCACCGCTTTGCAAATGGACATCAAGATCCAGGGCATCACCAAGGAGATCATGGCGGTTGCGCTCGCGCAGGCGCGCGAGGGTCGCCTGCATATCCTGAAGCTGATGCACGAAGCCGTTCCGCATGCCCGCACCGAGGTCTCGCAGCACGCGCCGCGGATGATGACGTTCAAGATCAATCCCGAGAAGATCCGCGATGTCATCGGCAAGGGCGGTGCGGTCATTCGCGCGCTCACCGAGGAAACGGGCACGACGATCGACATCCAGGACGACGGCACGATCACCATCGCGTCGGTCAACGCGGAAGCCTGCAACGTTGCGCGGAAGCGCATCGAAGCCATCACCGCCGAGGTCGAAGTCGGCAAGATCTATGAGGGACCGGTGCTGCGCCTGCTCGATTTCGGCGCGATCGTGCAGCTGCTTCCCGGCAAGGATGGGCTTCTGCACATCTCGCAGATTGCGAAGGAGCGTGTGAACCAGGTCTCCGACTACCTGAAGGAAGGCCAGGTCGTGCGCGTCAAGGTGCTCGAGGCCGACGAGAAGGGCCGCGTACGGTTGTCGATGAAGGCCGCCGCCGAGGACGACGCGAAGCAGAACCAGCCGGCGGAATCGACGCCCGCAGCGTAGCGTCCGATGTGTCACAGCGCAAAAGGCGCCCATGTGGCGCCTTTCTTCATGGTTGCCCGCCAAGCATGACGCGCCTCGCCATTCGGTCGCTCCATGCGAGGGAGATCCTCGATTCGCGTGGTCGTCCCACCGTCGAGGTCGATGCGGTGCTCGAAGATGGCAGCTTCGGACGCGCCAGCGTTCCCTCCGGCGCTTCGACGGGCGCCGCCGAAGCGCACGAACTGCGTGATCGCGATCCTGCGCGCCATGCGGGCTTCGGCGTCCTACGCGCTGTGGGAAACGTCACTGGAGAGATCGCGACCGCATTGCGCGGAATGGACGGTGCAGATCAGCGCTGCATCGACGATTGCATGCGGGCGCTCGACGGCACGGATAACCTGGGTCGGCTCGGCGCCAACGCGACGCTCGCAGTGTCTCTCGCAGTCTGCCGTGCATTCGCCGGGTCTCGCGGACAGGCGTTGTACGAACGGATCGCCGATCTCGCACGAGCGGAGCTCCTCCTGCCGTTGCCGATGACCAACATCCTGAGCGGCGGCCTGCATGCGGGCCGCGGCATGGACGTGCAGGATTTCCTGGCAATGCCGATGCGGGCCCAAAGCGTGGCGGAAGCGATCTCGACAGTCGCGCGGGTGCGTTCCGCGGCGGACGAAGTGCTGCGCGCCCGCGGGTTGCCGACGTTGCTCGCCGATGAAGGCGGCCTGGCTCCCGGATGCCGGACGGGCCGCGCGGCGCTCGAGTTCCTCATCGAAGCGATCGAGCGCGCGGGTCTCCGTCCCGGCGAGGACATCGCGATCGCGGTGGACGTTGCGGCGACCACAATGAAGCTGCGCGAAGGACGTTATCTGCTGCAGCATGAAGCGCGTGAACTGTCGAGCGCCGAGCTCGTCGATCTCCTCGACGAGTGGGTGCGGGACTTCCCGCTCGTGTCCATCGAGGACGGGCTCGACGAGGAGGATTGGGGTGCTTGGAAAATCTTGACCGCGCGGATGGGCTCCAGGGTTCAGATCGTTGGCGACGATCTGTTCGCAACGAATGCACACCGTCTGGAGCGCGGCGTCCGTGAAGGCGTCGCCAACGCAGTGCTCGTGAAGGCTAACCAGAACGGCACGCTGACCGGCACGCTCGATGTGATCGCGCAAGCCAAAGTTGCCGGGTACCGGACGATCGTGTCGGCGCGCTCCGGCGAAACGGAGGATCCCTTTATGGCGGATCTCGCGGTCGGATCCGCCGCAGCGCAAATCAAGATCGGGTCGTTGCGCACGTCGAACACGGTCGCGAAGTACAACGAGCTGATGCGCATCGAGGAACGCTCGGGTGCCAAGTACGCCGGCTTCGACGCGCTGCGGACGCGCAGTCGATGACGCAAGACCCGGTACTGCCGGAGCGTCCTTCAATCGCACGAGCAGCGGTTGAGCCCGATGTCCAACTGCGCGGGTTTCTGCTCGACAAGGGCCTGGCAAACGAGGACGAGACGGCGGTCTGGACGCCGCTCGAAGGCGGCGTCTCCTCGGACATCTGGCGCGTCGATCTGACGACCCGCACCCTCTGCATCAAGCGCGCCCTCCCGCAGCTCAAGGTGGCGCAAGTGTGGAATGCTCCGGTCGAGCGCAACGCGTACGAGTGGGCGTGGATCAACTTTGCCGCGGAGCACTGTCCCGAGAACGTGCCGGCGCCGATCGCCGTGGACGCAGAACATGCGATCTTCGCGATGGGCTTTCTCGATGCGGAGCGGCACCCCGTATGGAAATCCTTGCTTCTTGCAGGCGTCGCTGATACGGACATCGCATCTCGCGTCGGCCAGATTCTTGCGCGGCTGCATGCGGCCAGCGCACACAATGCCGCCGTCGCGCGAAAATTTCACACCGATTCGATCTTCCATGCGATACGCCTCGAGCCGTATTTGCTAGCGACGGCACGGCGTCACGCGGATCTCGCGCACCGGCTGCGGGAACTGGTAGTGCGAACGGCCGCAACGCGCATCGCGCTCGTCCACGGCGACGTCAGTCCAAAGAATATTCTGATTGGCCCGCGCGGTCCGGTTTTCCTTGACGCGGAATGTGCTTGGTTCGGCGACCCCGCATTCGATGCCGCATTCTGCCTCAATCATTTTCTGCTGAAG
>JBKPOL010000230.1:0-5961 GCA_046733075.1 Pseudomonadota bacterium
GATGCGTGCTCATCGTCACCACTTCGCGCGCACCTCTCGTACCAATTGCACCCCTCGCACCAATCGCACCAATTGCACCTCTCGCACCCCTCGCACCCCTTCGCACCCCTTCGCACCCGTCGTCAATCCAAAGCCTTGACGATTTCCTCAATTACCTTCTTCGCATCGCCGAAGACCATCATCGTCTTGTCCATGTAGAACAGCGGATTGTCGAGACCCGCGTAGCCGGAGGCCATCGAGCGCTTGTTGACGATCACCGTCTTCGCCTTGAACGCCTCCAGGATGGGCATGCCGTAGATCGGGCTGCCCTTCTGCTCGGCGAGCGGGTTCACGACGTCGTTGGCGCCGAGGACCAGCGCCACGTCCGCGGTGCCGAACTCGCCGTTGATGTCCTCCATCTCGAACACCTGGTCGTACGGCACCTCGGCTTCGGCGAGCAGCACGTTCATGTGACCTGGCATGCGCCCGGCGACCGGATGAATGGCGTACTTGACGGTCACGCCCTTCTCGCGGAGCTTCTCCGCCATTTCCTTCACGGCGTGCTGGGCGCGCGCGACCGCGAGGCCGTAACCCGGAACGATAATCACCGTCTCGGCGTTGCCCATGATGAACGCGGCGTCGTCGGCGCTCCCCGACTTGACCGTCTTCTGCTCGGAGCCTGCAGCGGCTGCGCCGGTTTCGCCGCCGAACCCGCCGAGGATCACGTTGAAGAACGAGCGGTTCATCGCCTTGCACATGATGTACGACAGGATCGCGCCGGACGAGCCGACGAGCGAGCCGGCGATGATGAGCATCGGGTTGTTGAGCGAGAAGCCGATGCCCGCCGCCGCCCAGCCCGAGTAGCTGTTCCGCATCGAGATCACAACCGGCATGTCGGCGCCGCCGATCGGAATGATGATCAGCACGCCCAGCACGAACGCAAGCGCGGTCATCACGATGTAGGGGAACCACTTCGCTTCGTCGGCGGAGAGGAAGAACCAGATGCCGAACCCGATCATCGCAATCGCGAGGGCGAGGTTCAGCATGTGCTGTCCGGGGAACACGACGGGCGCACTTCGAATGCGACCGGACAGCTTGCCGAACGCGATCACCGAGCCGGAGAACGTGATCGCGCCGATGAACGTGCCGATGAAGAGCTCGAGCTTGTTCCCGGTGGGAATGGGCACGTGCAGCCCGAATGCCGCGGGATCGTGGATCGCGGAAATCGCAATCAGCACGGCCGCGAGGCCGACCAGCGAATGGAATGCCGCGACCAGCTCGGGCATCTGCGTCATCTGGACGCGTCGCGCGATGAGACCGCCGATCACGCCGCCCACCGCGATGCCGCCGAGAATCATCGCGACGTTCTTCGTGTTCGAGTAGATGAGCGCCAGCGTGACAACGACGGCGATTGCCATGCCGATGACGCCGAGCAGGTTGCCGCGACGCGCCGTCGACGGATGCGACAGTCCCTTGAGCGCCAGGATGAAGCACACCGACGCAATCAGGTACCACAGCGCAACCTGGTTGGCCGTCATCGCATTGCTCCGGGGGGATCATCCATGCGCCACTCGGGGAAACGAGCAACGCGCCTTGCTGCGGTTCCACAGAGTACCGAAGCGTCACCGCTTCGCGCGATCGGAGCGCAGCGCGTCCTCATCATCGCGCTCAATGCTTGACTGCCGGTTTTGCGGCCGGCTCCTTGCGCTTGAACATTTCCAGCATTCGTTGCGTGACGAGGAATCCCCCGAACACGTTGATCGATGCGAGCACTACCGCGAGCACGCCGACCCAGCCGCCCCAGTCGAATGCGACCGGTCCCGCAGCGAGCATCGCGCCGACCAGGATGATTCCGGAGATCGCGTTCGTCACGGACATCAGCGGCGTATGCAGCGCCGGCGTGACGCTCCACACGACGTGATAGCCAACGAAGATCGCGAGCACGAAGATGATCAGGTAGAAGACGATGGGATCGACGCTAGCGGCCATGCTGTTCCTTTCGGTTCGAAATGTTCCCGCTGTCCGAGCTCATTTCGCGGACACCGGCTGCCCGTTCTCGCAGATGAGCGTCGCCTGCACGATCTCGTCGTCGCGGGCGAGCGCGAAGTCGCCGGTCTTGACGTTCAGCGACAGCGCCAGAAAGTTGAGCACGTTCCGCGCATAGAGCGCCGACGCGTCGGCCGCGACTAGCGCGGGAAGGTTCGTGAGGCCGACGATCTTGACGCCGTTGCGCATCACCACCCGGCCTGCCTCCGATCCCTCGACGTTGCCGCCCTGCTCGACGGCGAGATCGACAACGACGGCACCCGGCTTCATCGCCGCCACCGTATCCGCCCGGATCAGCTTCGGCGCGGGCCGTCCGGGAATCAGCGCCGTTGTCACGACGATGTCCATCTGCTTGCAGCGCTCGGCGATGATCGCGCCCTGCCGTTGCATCCACGCCGGAGGCATGGGGCGCGCGTACCCGCCGACACCTTCGGCGATCTGGCGCTCCTCGTCGGTCTCGTAAGGGACGTCGACCCACTTGCCGCCGAGCGACTCGACCTGATCCTTGACCGATGGGCGCACATCGGAAGCCTCGATGACGGCGCCAAGCCGCTTGGCCGTCGCGATCGCCTGCAATCCGGCAACGCCGACGCCGAGCACCAGCAGGCGCGCCGCCTTGACGGTCCCGGCAGCTGTCATAAGCATCGGCATGAACCTGCCGTATTCGTTTGCGGCAAGGATCACCGCCTTGTAGCCCGCGATGTTCGCCTGCGACGAAAGGACGTCCATCGATTGCGCGCGGGAAATGCGCGGCAGCCGTTCCAGGGCAAATCCCGTGACGCCGCTGCGGGCAAGCGCTTCGACACCGGACGCGTCGTACGGATCGAGCAGGCCGACCAGCACGCCACCAGACTTCATGGTTGCAAGTTCATCGGGCGTCGGCCCGCGGACCTTGAGCACGAGGTCGGCGCCGAGCGCTTCCTGCGGCTGTCCAATGCGCGCGCCGGCGGTCTCGTAGGCAGCGTCCGGAATACTGCTGGCGATGCCGGCGCCCGCCTCGACGACGATCGTGTGCTTGCCGCTGGCCGCGATCTTCTTGACGGTCTCCGGCGTCGCCGCCACGCGGGTTTCCCCGGGCCGCGTCTCGCGAGGAATGCCGATCAGCATCGTGTGGTCCCTTGCGGTTTCGTTATTGGCGGGATCGACGTAGGCGCGACGACCTCGGCAGCAGGATGCGGGCTGTCCGGGCCGCTATCGTGCCATAAAGCAGTTGCGGGGGCGGCGGCGCGTCAAAGCCGCTCCGATCGACCGCCGCGTTGCGCGCCGTGGTCGCATCGCGTTCAGATCAACGCAGCGATCGCCTGGCCGACCTCGCTCGTGGTCGCCCGGCCGCCGATGTCCCCGGTTCGTGGGGCAGCCGGATCGGCCAGCAGGCGTTCGATCGCGCCGACGATCGAGCGCGCGCCTTCCGCATGACCGAGAAATTCCAGCATCAGCGCGGCCGACCAGATCTGGCCGATCGGGTTCGCGATGCCCTTGCCTGCGATATCGGGGGCGGAGCCGTGCACGGGCTCGAACAACGACGGGAACGTGCGCTCGGGATTGATGTTGCCGGACGGAGCGATGCCGACCGTGCCGCATACCGCCGGCCCGAGGTCCGAGAGGATGTCGCCGAACAAATTGGAGCCGACGACGACGTCGAACATCTGCGGGCGCTGGACGAAGTGCGCAGTGAGGATGTCGATGTGGAACTGGTCGACGCGTACGCCTGGATAGTGTGCGGACATCGCGCGAAAGCGCTCGTCCCAATACGGCATCGTGATCGAGATGCCGTTCGATTTCGTCGCCGACGTGACGTGACGCTGCGGGCGGGTAGACGCGAGGTCGAAGGCGAATTTTAGGATGCGGTCGACGCCCTTGCGGGTGAACACCGATTCCTGGAACACGATCTCGCGGTCGGTGCCTTCGAAGAGGCGGCCGCCGACGGACGAATATTCACCTTCGGTGTTCTCGCGCACGACGATGAAGTCGATGTCGCCGGGCTTGCGATTGGCGAGCGGCGTTGCGATGCCGGGCATGAGCCGGCACGGCCGAAGATTCACGTACTGATCGAAACGCCGGCGAAACTGGATCAGCGATCCCCACAGTGATACATGGTCCGGGACGGTTGCAGGCCAGCCCACGGCCCCATAGAAGATTGCTTCGAACGAGGACAGCGTCTCGAACCAGTCCTCGGGCATCATCCGGCCCGTGCGCGCGTAGTAGTTGCAGTTCCAGTCGAAATGCGCGAATTCGAAGGCGAGGCCGAAGCGCGCAGCAGCCTTCTCGAGCACGCGCAAGCCTTCGGGCACGACCTCCTTCCCTATGCCGTCGCCGGGAATCACGGCAATGCGATGCGTTGTCATCGGAAGTCCTCCTCGTGCCCGATTATAGGATTCGCCTCATCCATTGGTCCGATCGCGCACACGCCGGGCTTCGAATTAACCTTGGTTGCGCGGGCGTGTTCCGCCGGGAGACAAGCATGAGCGAGCGTCGGTACTGGATTGGCGTTGCATCGAACGACCACGTCGCGAACGCAGTGAGCGAAGGGTTCGTGCAGTTGAGTCACGGCAAGGCGGGGCCGGTCGAACGGCTGCAGCCCGGCGATGGATTCCTCTGGTATTCACCGAGGAAGACCTACCCCTCCGGACCCGTGCTGCAGGCGTTCACGGGGATCGGCCGCGTTGGCGATGGTCCCATGTACGAGGTGAATGGCTCGCCGCTCGCGCAGGCGTTCCGGCGACCGGCGGAGTATTTCGATGCGACGGCCGCCCCGATCAAGCCGCTGCTCGAGAAACTCACATTCATTCGCAGCAAGACGCACTGGGGTGCATCGTTTCGCTTCGGGCTCGTACGCGTGCCGCGAGCCGACTTCGCGACGATAGCGGCGGCGATGGGACGCAACGCTGACGCCGATTTCGGGTGAGGGAACGACGCCGAGGCGACACGGAGTGGCCGCGAGGGAACGCACCGACCCCGATTTGGCGTGAGGGATGACGCCGACGCCAATTTCAAATGAGAGCCGCCGCACGGGCGTCGACCCGGCGCGCTGCGCTATGATTCGGCACGCCGCCCGGCCGTTCTCCTTTCCTGCGCGTCCTTCGCCCTCCCTATCGTGCCCAGCAAGCAGACGTTCCTCGATTTCGAGCAACCGATCGCCGAGCTGCAGCAGAAGATCGACGAGCTGCGCTACGTGCACGAGGACTCCGCGGTCGACATCTCGGACGAGATCGCGCGGCTGACCAAGAAGAGCCAGCAGCTCACCAAGGATATCTACAGCAAGCTCACTGCATGGCAGATCGCGCAGGTAGCGCGCCATCCACAGCGGCCCTACACGCAGGACTACATCAACAGCATGTTCGCCGAGTTCCGCGAGCTGCATGGCGATCGCAGCTACGCCGACGATCCTGCGATCATCGGCGGCCTCGCGCGCTTCAACGGCATCCCGTGCATGGTGCTCGGACAGCAGAAGGGACGCGACACCAAGGAGAAGATCCACCGCAACTTCGGGATGCCGAGGCCGGAGGGCTATCGCAAGGCGCTGCGGCTCATGAAGCTCGCCGAGAAGTTCGGTCTCCCGCTCTTCACGTTCGTCGATACGCCAGGCGCCTATCCGGGCATCGGCGCGGAGGAGCGCGGGCAGTCCGAGGCGATCGGTCGCAGCCTGTACGAGATGGCCGGGTTGCGCGTGCCGATTCTCGTCAGCGTCATCGGCGAAGGCGGATCCGGCGGAGCACTCGCGATCGCCGTGGGCGACATCACGCTGATGCTCCAGTACGCGACCTATTCGGTCATCTCGCCCGAAGGCTGCGCGTCCATCCTCTGGAAATCGGCCGACCATGCCGCCGAGGCCGCGGAAACGCTCGGCATCACCGCGGGCCGGCTGAAGCAGCTTGGCCTCATCGACAAGGTCGTGAACGAACCGCTCGGCGGCGCGCATCGCGACCACGCTGCAAC
>JBKPOL010000231.1:0-6783 GCA_046733075.1 Pseudomonadota bacterium
CGAAGGGGGTCGACCATCGAAACCGCCATTGCCCGGTGCAGGTCTCTGACCGGAGGCGAGCAAGCGGTCTCTAACTGGCGGCGAGCAACTGCTGCAGTCCGATGCGGTCCAAGAGCTTGATGACGCGACCCTGCACTTCGATCAGGCCTTCCTCGTGGAAGCGGGAGAAGAGCCGGCTGACGGTCTCGAGCTTGAGGCCGAGCTGGCTGCCGATCTCCTCGCGCGTCATGCGCAGCACGAATTCGGTGGACGAGTAGCCCCGCGCACGGTAGCGATTCGACAGATCAAGCAGGAACGCTGCCAGGCGTTGCTCAGCCCGCATCGTCCCGAGCATCATCGCCGACGTGCGCTCGCGAACGATCGCTGTGGACATCAGCCGATACAGCTGGTGCTGGAACGTGCCCTCGCGTTGCGCGAGCTTCTCGACACGGTCGAACGGCAGCACGCATATCTCGCTATCCTCGAGCGCGACAGACTGGCATGTGTGCACGTCGTTGCCGATGCCTTCGACGCCCATGATTTCGCCCGGCAGGTAATGGCCGGACACCTGCTCGCTGCCGTCGTCGGTCATGCTCACCGTCTTGCAGGAACCGACGCGGACGGCGAAGAGCGCCGTGAACCTGTCACCCGGGCGGAACAGCACGTCCCCCTTGCGCAGCCGAATGCGCGTCGACACGAGCTCGTCGAACATGTGCTTCGCATCCTGTGCGCACATCGTCGACGGCATGCACAGGCCGCCGATGCTGCAGTCGACGCACGACGGCGGGGTGCTGACGTCACGCAGGACGGGACGCGCGCGCTTCTGACTGGGTTCGCGATAAGCGGGTGCGGCAGAGACGACGGTGGCGTGCATCGGTGGCTCCCTGGTGGGCGGTATGGCCGGGTCGATCAGTCGGGTCGGCGTGTCGAGTTGGCGATCGCTGCACACACTTGACCGAACTCGGCGCTCTTGTCGAAGAAGAAACGGGCGCCGGCGTCGATGCACGCGCGGCGATGCTGCGTCGTGGCGTGATTCGTAAGCACGATGAAGACGATGTCGGGTGAGGACGGATGCACGGCGCGCAACACGTCGACGCCCGTTCCACCGTCCAGCTGATAGTCGAGGAGCACGCAATCCGGATGCGTGCGCCGGATGGCTTCGATCGCATCCGCCGGCGTTCCCGCATCGCCGACGACTTCGACGCCTTCGATGTCACCGATCAGTTCGCGAAGTCTCTCGCGCATCGTCGGCACGTCGTCGACGATGAAGACTGCAGTGCGTGTTGCCGTGTCCATGGGAAGCGATCTTCGGCGTCCCGCAGCGGATCCGGTATCGGGGCTCGCTGATTGGGCGGGTCGGTATGCGCCGGTTGCGACCGTCAGGCGCCGCCGATGCCGCGTAGGGATTTCCCTACCTCGGCTCCCTCAACCTGGCGCTTCGCAGCGGAGACGCGTCCTGGCTTGCGCTGAGCGCAAAGGGCCGCCGCGCCAACGATCAGCCGAGGGCGTCCGGGTCGTCGCCCAGGCGGTGCTTGAGCGCGTAGTGGATGAGCTCGGCGTTATTGTCGACGCCGAGCTTTTCCATCAACCTGGCCTTGTGCGTGCTGATCGTCTTCGCGGAAAGATGCAGCGCGGCCGCGATCTCCGTGACGGTCTTCCCGGCGACGAGCAGGCGGAACACCTCGTATTCGCGATCGGACAGCGTTCGGTGCGGCGGGCCCTCGGCGTGCGGCATCGCATCCTGCGCGAGGCGTTCGGCGACCTCGGCGCTGATGACCGCCCCGCCGCCGGCGACCTTGCGGATCGCCGCGACGAGTTCCCCGGCCGCGCTTTCCTTCGTCAGGTACCCGGACGCACCGGCGCGAATGGCCCGCACCGCGTACTGATGCTCCTCGTGCATGCTGAGGACGAGGATGCGCAGGCGCGGCTTCTCGGCCTTCACCTGCCGGATCAACTCGACCCCGCTCTTGCCAGGCATCGACATGTCGAGCAACAGCACGTCGAAGTCCTTGGCACGGACATGATCGAGCGCACGATGACCGTCGGCCGCCTCTCCTACGACGTCGATGTCGCCCGCCGCCTGTAGCAATTGCGCGAGGCCCTGCCGCAGGATCTGGTGATCATCGGCGATGACGACGCGAATCACGTCGATGTGACCGTGGCTTCGCGCGGCAAGCGCAGCTCGATGCTCGTTCCCCCGCCGGGTGCGCTGGTGATGACGACGTCGGCGTTGATCAGCGATGCACGCTCGCGCAGTCCGAAAAGGCCGAACGATTGCGCCTTGCGCGGTGCATCGGGCGAGAAGCCGACGCCATCGTCCTCAATCCGCACGACCAGCAGGTCCCCGTCACGGGCAATCGTGATGTCCGCACGTGTCGCCCTCGCGTGCTTGGCGATGTTCGTCAGCGATTCCTGGACGATGCGGAAGATCGCGGTCGCTTCCGGCATCGCAAGCCCGAGATCACCTTCCGCCACGCTGAGGTCGCACCGGATACCGGTGCGCTGTGAAAAATTCTCGACCAGCCATTCGATCGATGGAACGAGCCCGAGATCGTCCAGCATCAACGGTCGCAGGTCGGAGGAAATGCGGCGCGTCGCAGCGATCGTGCTCTTGAGCAACGTTTCCATCCGGTCGAGCTTCGCTGCGAACGCGGGGTTGTCGACAGGCTTCCTTTCCTTGCACCAGGCCAGGTCCATCTGCATCATCGTGAGAAGCTGGCCGAGCTCGTCGTGCAGCTCTCGGGCGATCCGGCTCTTCTCCTGTTCGCGCGTCATGTGCGCGGCAGCGCCCAGCTCCTGCAATTCGTCCTTGGACCGCCGCAGCGCTTCCACCGCCTGCACTCGGGCAGTGACGTCGCGCAGGATCACCGTGTAGAAGCGCCGGTCGCCTTCGACGACCTGCGATATCGATGCGTCGATCGGAAACTCCTCGCCATTGCGTCGCAATCCCGTCACGATGCGAAGCGAGCCCCCCATCCGCCGCGACGTCGTGCCCGCCTCGCCAAAACGCGTTACGTGCTCGCCATGCGCGCGCCTGAATCGCTCCGGGATGAACTGGGTGAGCGGCGCACCGAGCGCTTCCTCCCGGCTCCATCCGAACATCGTCTCGGCCGCATTGTTGAACAGCACGACGTTCTGGGCGTCGTCCGTCGTGATGATCGCGTCCATGGCCGAATCAAGGATGCTGCGCAGCCGTATCTCGCTTCGCGTCAGCAGCGTCTCCGCCTCGGTGCGCTCGCTGACGTCGCGCAGGATTGCCGTGTAGAACCTGCGCCCGCCGTCGATGTGCTGCGAGATCGACGCCTCGATCGGAAACTCCCCGCCGTCCGCACGCAGTCCGCTCAATACGGACGCACCCATTCTTCGCGACGTGACGCCCGTTGCGCCGAAGCGCTCGACATGTCGACGGTGCGCCGCGCGGTAGCGCTCGGGAATCAGCATGTCGAGCGACCGACCGATCACCGCATCGCGCGCCAAGCCGAACACCTGCTCGGCGGCAGCATTGAAGCCGACGATGCGCTGCGCATCGTCCACGGTGACGATCGGGTCCATCGCCGCGTCCACGATGTTGCTGACCCTCGCCTCCGCGTCGCGCAGGTCGTCACCGACGGCGCGGCGTTCGCGTAAGGCGCGCCGCAAACGCAAGAGCGCGAGCACTGCAGCAACGCCGGCCAGGAGCGCCGCCGCCGCGAGCGAAACGATCTGCACCGATGCGACGGCGAACGCCAGCACGAGCGCCGCGATTGCGAGTCCGATGAGCGCTTCGATGACGATGAACGAAGCGCGACCCTCCCTCTCCATGCGGAAATTATAGTCGGCCGCGTTTACGCAACCTGCAGCACCGCGGTTCCGGTCAGGCGCCCTTCTCGCAGCGCGTCGAGTGCGTCGTTCGCTTTTTCGAGCGGGAACTGGACGACGCGGGTGCGTATGGGCACCTGCTGCGCAAGTGCGATGAAGGCGCGGCCGTCTTCACGCGTGAGGTTGGCGACGGACACGATGCGGCGCTCGCCCCAGAGAATTGCGTAGGGAAAGCTTGGAATGTCACTCATGTGGATGCCGGCGCAGACCACCGTGCCGCCCCTGGCAACGTCCCGCAGCGCCTTCGGGACGAGTGCGCCGACGGGGGCGAACAGCAAGGCGGCATCGAGCTCCTCGGGTGCGCGCTCGTCGCTTCCGCCCGCCCACATCGCGCCGAGCTCGCGCGCCATCGCCTGCGCTGGGATGTCGCCCGGGCGCGTGAATGCATACACTTCGCATCCTTGATATCGCGCAGCCTGGGCGACAATGTGCGCGGCGGCGCCAAAACCATAGATGCCGAGACGGCGCGCGTCGCCGGCCATGCGCAGCGCCCGCGCACCGATCAGCCCCGCGCACAACCACGGTGCGAGTTCGGCATCGCTGAAAGCCGGCGGCAGCGGGAAGCAATAACGGGCATCCGCAACCGTGTAGTCTGCATAGCCGCCATGGACGCTGTAGCCGGTGAATTCGGCCGCGTCGCACAGGTTTTCGCGTCCGCTTGCGCAATAGCGGCAGTGGCCGCAGGTGCGACCGAGCCATGGGATGCCGACGCGCTCACCGGCACGCAGCGACTCGACGTCGCGACCCACGTCGACGATGGTGCCGACGATCTCGTGTCCCGGGATGATCGGCAGTCGCCTGATCGGCAGCTCGCCGTCGGCGATGTGCAGATCGGTCCGACACACGCCGCAGGCGTGGACGCGCACAAGAACCTGCCCTCGGCCTGCGACGGGAATTGCAAGCTGCGCGAGGCGCAACGGCGTCGCCTTCGCATCGAGCAGCATGGCACGCATCCGAGTCCGGGGATTATGGCGGGCGCGAGCGGAGCCCTTCAACGAAAGATCGCATCGTCGATCGAGACTTCGAAGAACTTGCCCTCGCGCTCGAAGCGGGCAACGTCATCGAAGTACCACCCGACCCGCAGCTGCGCGGGAATCGTGTAGCCGTCGAACGTCGCTTCCTGATCGACACAGGCGCCGAACGGAACCTCGCGAAACGGTCCCCCATCCGGGTTGCCCCAGCGCGCGAGGCTCACGGAGTGCAGCCTTCCCCGCGCAATCGCGAGCGCAAGATCGGCGGCGTGGCCATCGACGGCAAAACGCGCGTGCACGGCGTTCCCCTCGCCTGCCCGCCACCATACGTCATCGCTGCAAAGGCTCGATGGCAACCATATGGACTCCGCGGCGGCGCGTCCCGCGGCCGAACGAGTAATGTCCGGCCCCGATGCGCGCATCAGGGGAATGATCCCGGCGAGATTCCACCGCATTGCGCCCTCGCCATCGAGGAATCGGTCCTCCCCCCGGACGGACAGGCCGCCGATCCTCAACCTGGCGTTCCAGATCATGCCGCGCTGCCGCACGATCACTTGCTGCGCCTTGAACTTTCGCCAGCGTCCCAGCTTGATCGTGCCGTGCATCCACAGGCGAACCGCCGACGCCAGCGGCGCGCCGGCGGCGATCGCATGGGTCAGGTAGGCACGAACGCTTTCAGGCACATCGGGGAATGCGTCCGGATCGAACGTCTGCGCACCAGGAGAAACCGACTTCCAGAGGCATTCGAGTTCGGCGCTGCGCTTCTTCATGTCCTGTTGAGTAACGGTGCCGCCGGAGCCTCCCGCGACGCGGGACGGCTCCTCGTGTCTGTCAGCAGGATCGGCGCCGAGTTCGCCGACTGCGATGACCGGCGGGCAGCCTACGGAACCAGACAGAAAGGACCCTGCGCTAGAGCCTCCGGGACAAACAGTGCGCGCGCGAGGCCGAGAAGGCCGAAGCCGACCATCAGCAGTGTGCCGGCTGCGCGAACGCCCGGCCTGGACGTCCAGCGGCGCGCTGTCTCGAGCGTCGCCCCCATTGCCAGCAGGTTTGGCAATGTGCCCGCGCCGAAGGCGAGCATGACGATCGTCCCCTGCCACCATCCGCCGGACAAGAGCGCGAGCGGCAGCAGACTGTAGACGAGCGCACAGGGCATCAGGCCCCACACGAGCCCCATCGCCACACGCGCGTACGCGTCATCGCGGCGCAGGATCGGCTTCAGCGCCGCGAGCACCGGCGCAAACGACGCGATTCCCACCCGCTGCAGAACCGCGATGCCCGGCGTGCGTGTGAGAAGGCTCACGCCCAACGCGAGCAGGACGACATTGGCTACGATGTAGAGCGCACGCTGAACCGACAGAAGGTCGACGAGGCCGAGCGCTGCCTCGCCGGCGCCGCCGAAGAGGCCACCGAGCAGAGCGTAAGTGGAGAGGCGACCGGCATGATGGCCGGCATGGCGCAGCGCCAGCGCCTTGGCCGAACGCAATGGTTGTGCCCGCGCCGCATCCCGCGCGCCGATCGCGGCGAGGAGTCCGCCGCACATCGCCGCACAATGCAGGCCGCCGAATGTGCCGACGAGCCACGCACTGACGATCAGCGCCACGCTCACGGCGGCCACGCTGGCGCTTCGTCGATCGGCCGGTGCAGGAACAGCGTCAGCGCTGAGGACAACATGCCGAGCAGCCAGAAGGCGACGAATCCGACCGTGTAGACCGCCTCGCGGGAAAGATGCAATCGCATGTTGAAGTCGAGCGGGTCGAACATGGCGAAGAAAACGAACTCCGCGACGATCGCCGCAATGAAGCCCGGCCATACGACCCACATCGCGCGCTGCAGCGTTTGCCGTCCCAAGTTCGTCTCCGCTCCTTCGAAGCGTCAGGACGCGGAGGCCGCCCCGCGCAGCGTGATCGTCGCCGGCCAATGGTCGACGGTGGTTACGGGGAGTACCCAGGCTTCGGACGCGAGTGTCACGATC
>JBKPOL010000232.1:0-5236 GCA_046733075.1 Pseudomonadota bacterium
GGCGTGATACGAGCGATGCGCGAAATTATCGCCGTCGACGACAAGCAGCGGCCGGGTCGTTGCTCTGCTCATAACGCGGCGCTTTTAGCGGATGGTTTAACGCTGCGGAACGTCACCGAATAGCGCAGCTGCTCAAGCGGCGGAATGCTGTGCTCCCATTCGCGGCGCACTGGCCCGCGCAGCAGATAGGCCGAGCGCGGTTGCAGCTCGATCGCGGCGCGCTGCCAGGTGTTCCCTTGTTTGCGGCGCAGGCGAAAGCGGCATGGCGCGCCCAGCGAGATACCGATGACGTCATCGAATACCGGACGGTCGCGATGCCAGCCGATGCCCGCTCCCGGCGCGTACTCGGTGACCAGCGCATGTTCGAGAGCGTCTGGTGGAACGCGAGCAAACACGGCGGCCCGGTCGCGCAGCGGCAGCAGAAAATCCGGGATGTCCGAGGCGGGCCGCACCCGGCTCGAGGCGAAATCGTAATGCCAGCCAAAAGACACGGTACGGCGGTTGCCCAAATAGCCGTGAAACTCGAACGGCCGGAAGTCGAGCGCGCGAAACGCCTCGATCAGGCCGGCTTCGTCCTCCGGTGACACCAATCCCGGGCGGTATTCGAACCCGTCCGGCAATCCGGCTGTCTGCTCGTCGAGCAGGCTGAGTTGCGAAGCGCTGGACATAACGATCAGGATTTAGGCACGGCATGGTGCCATTCCAAATCCGTGTCGCGGCGAAAGCCGGGACGCGTAATAAGGAAAAGGCGGTTAGCGCCTCCTACCCCTTGATCTCCATGTCCTCGTAGGACGGGAAGGGGCTCATCCAGACATCGGTGACGGTATGCTTGGTGACGCGCGGCCCGATCCCCATCAGCGCGCGCAGATCCATGACGGGCGCGAACATCGCTCGGTCGATCGTCGCCTGCTGGATCTGGAAGAGCATCGCCTCGCGCTTCTTCGGGTCGCGCTCGCCCGCCTGCTTCAAAAACAGCTCGTCGAGATCGGGGTAGCTGCCAAACGCATAAGCGCCCTTCGAATAGATGAACGACTCCACGCGGCTCGCCGCGTTTCCGGAATTGCCGGCCCCGATCATGACGACGCCGTGCAATTTCTTTTCGATCCAGTTCCCGTAGAAAGTCGCGCGCTCCATCTGCCGCATCTGGACGCGGATACCGGCCTTGTTGAGATCGTTCATGATCGCGTCGGCGACCGTCGGGAAGCCGGGGTTCGGCGTGAAATCGCCGGCGTCTATGCCATTCGGGTAGCCCGCCTCGGTCAGGAGCTGCTTCACCTTTGCCGAATCCTGCGGCAAAGCCGGTGCTTGTAATGCGTATTCCATGACGCGCGGCACGATCACGCCCGCCGGGGGGCACAGACCCATGCAGGCCGCTTCGTTGATCGCCTGCCGGTCGAGCGCGTAATTGACCGCCTGCCGCAGCTTTATGTCGCGCCACGGCGATTTCGGGTTCCATTGGTCGGGGAACTCGATCCAGAAGATCGAAGCGTGCTTCGACGGCACGATCTGCAGGCCGGGGGTCTTCTGGATGTCTTCGGCGTCGGGACCGTCGAGCGCATAAGCGATATCGGCTTCGCCCGTCTTCAGCATCAGCGCGCGGGTTGTCGCCTCTGGCACGCTGCGCATGACCAAGGTTTTGACGTTCGGCACCCGTCGCCAATAGCCGGTGAAGGCCTCCAACACGACCTCGACGCCAGGCTGGGTGCTGACGAATTTATAAGGGCCGGCGCCGATCGGGTGCTTCTTGAAGCCGTCATCTCCGACCTCGGTCATGTATTTTTTGGGGACGACGATGCCCGCGGCGGTCGCGGTCGTGCCGTAGAACGTCATGAAATCGGGCCACGGCTCCTTCAGGTGAAACCGCACGATCCGCGGATCGACGATCTCGACTTCCTTGACGTGCTCCTTCAGGGTCTTGGCGCCGGTTCCCTGGTAGCGTTCGAAGCTGAACTTGACGTCCTCGGTCGTGACGGGGTCGCCATTGTGGAAGGTGAGCCCCTGACGCAGGCGGAACTCGTAAGTCTTGCCGTCCTCGCTCTCCTCCCAGGATTCGGCGAGGCTCGGCCCCATCTTCTGCCCGGGATAAGGGCGGACGAGCGCGTCATGGATCGCGTAGAGCATGCCGAAGGGCGTGATCTGCGCCGGCGCGCTCGACGGATCGAACCAGGCCGGCGCGATCGTTACATGCCAAGCCATGACGGCGCGCCCCTTGGGCGCCGGCCCCTCGGCGGCGGAGGCCACCGTCGCGAAGGCGAAGATCCCGAGCGACAGCAGAACCGCCGCCACGCGGCGGCGCACCCCAAACGACGTCATCCAGCTCCTCCCGCTCGACCGATGCTTTTGCCAGAGGCCATCGGGGAGCGGGATTGTCGGCCGATTTGCCGGGTCGCGGCAACCGGCTTAGCGCCGCCCTCTCCGCGGGGAGAGGCGCGCCCATCCCTAAGGTATTTCGTTGCAGCTGCCCCAGGGGCCACCGGCCTCAGGGGCCGGCGGCGGAATTCAGGATCTCATCCCCAGCAGAGCGGCCAGGGCGTGCACACAGGCCGGTAATAGTAGGGCCGGTACCAGCCGTAATAATACGGCCGGTAGTAGTAGTGGCGCGGGTACCAGTACCGCGCGTGCCAATAGTGGTGCCGATAATGCGTGCAGTGCCAGCGAAAGCCGTTCCACCAGCAGCGCGCTTCGGCCGGTTGCGACCAGAACAGCCCGGCAAACGTGACGACAGCAAGCGCCATAAGGATCTTCTTCACGGCATCGTCCGCGGTATAACGCCTCGGCGCTAACGCCCGGTTGAGTAGATTGCTCCCGGCTCGATAACACCGAGGGAGGCTCCCATGACGAGCGTCGACCAGCAGAAGATAAGACGCACGCGAACGGGCCTGATCGCCCACGATCCTGACTTGGCACAGCCGGGGTACACGCTATTCACGCCAATGTATGGCGACGGCACGGTCTATCTGATCGACATGGCCGGCGAAATCGTGCACCGCTGGCAGATGCCGTACCGGCCCGGCCTGTACGCCCATTTGCTCGACAACGGCCATCTTTTCTACGGCGGCAAGGTCATGGAGGACCTCGACCGCTTCGAGGCCTGGCCGCGTTTCAAGGCGGGCGCCGCGCTGGAAGTCGACTGGCAGGGCCGCGCGGTCTGGGAATTGCGCCATCCCGACCATCACCACGATGCGCGCAAGCTCCGCAACGGCAATGTGCTCCTGCTCTGCCTCGCGCCGTTATCCGAGGCGATCGCGCGGCGGGTAAAGGGCGGGCTGCCCGGCACCGAGGCGAACGGCGTCATCTACGCCGACTACCTCCTCGAAATGACGACATCGGGCGAGATCGTCTGGCAATGGCGCAGCTGGGAGCACATGGAGCCCGAGCGCTATCCGATGACGGCGCAGGACATGCGCCACGAATGGACGCATGGCAACACCGTCGCCGAAACGGCTGACGGCAACATCCTGGTCAGCTTCCGCAACATCTCGACCGTTGTCATGATCGAGCGCACGAGCGGCAACATCATGTGGCAGATCGGCGGCCCGCCTTTGGCGCAGCAGCACGATCCCCGCCCGCTACCGAACGGCAATATCCTGATCTTCGACAACGGCACGCACCGGCACGACAATCCGGTGACGTTCTCGCGCGTTATCGAAGTCGATCCGCGCACCAGCGAGATCGTGTGGCGCTATACCGACCAGTCCATCTTCGAATTCTTCAGCCCCTACATCTCCGGTGCGCAGCGCCTCGCAAACGGCAACACGCTGATCTGCGAGGGCTGTCACGGCCGGATCTTCGAGGTGACGCACGAAGGCGAGACGGTCTGGGAATATGTCAGCCCGCATTTCTTTCCGGAGCCGGGCCGGGTCGGGCTCAACAACTGGGTGTTCCGCGCGTTCCGCTACACCGAAGAGGAGATCGAGCGCGCCCGCCGCCCCTGAACAGCGGTTCGCTAACGCGCTCCCTCTACCATGCTTCGCATGGTCCCCCTTCCCTGCTTCGCGGGGGAGGAGCACCGTCAACTGCGTCCTTTCGGGAATTAGGCGCAGTGGGTTCCTCCCCCGCTACGCGGGGCAGGTGGCGCGACGCGCGCCGGAGGGGGCCGCCTCATGAGAGAGCGGCAACGCTAAGCTATGATAAGTTCCGACTCGCGAGCACGAAGGGAGGCCCGGGTGAGCGACATCCCGAATTGGCACATCGTCGGCGACTGGTTCGACAATTGCAGCTGCGCCGTCGCCTGCCCCTGCACCGTCGGCCAGGCGCCGGATAACGGCTTTTGCGAGTCGGTGCTGTTCTGGCATGTCCGCGAAGGGCATTACGGCGACGTCAAGCTCGACAATCTGAGCTTTGTTCGGGTCGGCCGCTGGGAGGGCGATCTGTGGGCGCGCCAGGCGCGCGGCATCGCCGGCCTTTATATCGACGACCATGCGGACGACCGGCAGATGGAGGCATTGCCGGCGATCATCGGCGGCCGCGCCGGCGGGTTCATGGGCTGGGTCAACGAGTGCTTTGCCGGCGGGCGTCAATCGCTCGGTGTGCAGCGTGCGAAGATCACCTTCGAGATCGCGCCCGATCAAGCGCATTGGGGCGTTGAGATCGCCGGCAAGGTCAAGGCTTGGGCCAAGGCATTGCTCGGGCCCACGAGCCTGCCGGGTCAATACCCGCGGCTGATGAACCCGCCCGGCAGCGAAACGGGGCCGGGGCAGATCGTCACCTGGGGCAAGTCGACGATCCTCTCGGTCGACGCTTATGGGTTCAAATTCGAATACGCCTCGAACTCGGCGAAGCATATCCCGTTCGATTGGACCGGCCCGGCTCCATACCATCCCGCCGTTGCTTCGCGTCCTTAACCGCTGCCAGGTCCCGGCGAGGGCCGGCACCCCATTCTGGAGCCGCACGAGCACGGAAAATGGATCCCGGCCCTTCGCCGGGATCTAAATTTGTCGCACTCAGACGGCTGCGAGGAGGCGGTCGAGCGCGGCGAGGACCGGCGGCTCGACGAGGGTCGGCGCGTGTCCGATCCCGGGAACGCTGACCAGTTCGCCCTTCGGCAAAGCCGCGACCATGCGTTTTGCCTGTGCTTCTGACAGCACGTCGCTATCCGTGCCCCAGACAAGCTGCGTCGGACATTGCAGCGTCTCCAACACCGGCCACAGCGGCGGCCGCTTCGGCGGTCCCTGTTTGACACGCTGCTCGATATAGGCCGGGTCCATTTTCCACGCCCAGCGCCCGTCGGGCCGCT
>JBKPOL010000233.1:0-5858 GCA_046733075.1 Pseudomonadota bacterium
GCCTTGCGCGAGGAAAAGGTGCACGTGGAAGGGGCGATGGAAGAGCGCATCAGCCACGACCCGCTCGGCGTGATCGCCAACATCTCGGCGTGGAACTATCCGTACTTCGTCGGGAGCAACGTGTTCATCCCGGCGCTGGTAGCCGGCAACACCGTTCTTTACAAGCCGTCGGAATTCGCAACGCTGACGGGGCGCCACATTGCCGACCTCCTGCATGCGGCGGGCATCCCCGAGGACGTTTTCATCGCCGTCATCGGCGGAGCTAAGACCGGCGCGGCGTTGCTGCGGCAACCGGTCGATGGCGTCTTCTTCACCGGGTCGTATGCAACCGGCGCCAGGATCGCGGCGCTCGCGGCCCGGCGGATGATCAAGGTGCAGCTCGAGCTCGGCGGCAAGGATCCCGTCTACGTGTGCGACGACGTCGAAATCAAGGCGACGGCGGCAGCGGTTGCGGACGGGGCGTTCTACAACACCGGACAGTCGTGCTGCTCGGTCGAGCGCATCTACGTGCACGAGTCGATCTACGCCGCGTTCGTCGACGCGTTCGTCGCGGAAGTCAGAACCTACCGCGTCGGCGACCCGATGGACGAGGCGACGTACATCGGGGCGATCACGCGCCGGCCACAGCTCGACGTGCTACGGCGGCAGGTTGCCGACGCGCGCCGAAAGGGCGCGGCGGTGCTGCTCGGCGGGGCCCCGATGAAGCGCGGCAAGGGCAACTGGTTCGCGCCGACGGTGCTGTCGGACGTCGATCATTCGATGCTCGTGATGCGCGAGGAGAGCTTCGGTCCCATCATCGGCATTCAGGCCGTCGCGGACGACGAGGCGGCGATCGACCTGATGAACGACGCCGAATACGGGCTGACGGCAGGCGTTTACACGAACGATGCGTCGCGCGCGCGACGGGTGCTGTCGCGCGTCGATGCCGGGAGCGTCTACTGGAACTGCTGCGATCGCGTCAGTCCACGACTGCCGTGGTCGGGGGTCAAGCACTCGGGCATTGGGCTCACGCTCTCGACGATGGGCATCCAGACGTTCACGCGGCCGAAGGCCTGGCACCTGCGCGGCCAGTGACGGCCGGCACGACGAACGCGCGGACGCGACGGCCGTCTTCGCACGCGTGGTTCACGGCACGCGGTTGAACCAGATCAGCGAAAGCGTCAGCGCGAGCACGACCAGGACCGCCGCGGCGGCCGCGAAAAGCGACGTAATTTCGACGCTCTTCCGTTCGAGAACGAGTTTCGAATTGAGGCTCTGGTAAACCTTGGTCAGGTCCGCCGCCGTTCCCGCATAGAAGTATTCGCCGCGCGTCACATCGGCCACGGCCTTCAGCGTTTCCTCATCGAGCCGGACGTAGGCGGACCAGCCCTCGAAGCCGATCATCGCGCCCGCCGCCGTTCCAAAGCCCACGGTGAACACGCGGAGACCTCGGTCCGCGGCCATTCGCGCTGCGTCGAGCGGGTCGGGCCCCGTGGTCCGACGTCCATCGCTCATCAGGATCACCACCGCGTTGTTGTACGAGCCGGGCGGGACCGGGTCCGCCTTCTTCGGCTCGGCCTTGCCCGGATCGAGCTTCTTTCCGCGGTCGGGCGCGGTGCCGCGCCAGAATCCGCCCGGCACCGCGAGCGATGCGACGTCGATGCCGGCGTCGGGGAAGAGCGTCGCGATGGCGACATACAGCGCGCTGCCGGTCGCGGTGCCCCGCTGAAGCTGGAAGCCGTCGATCGCGGCGAGCAGCGCCTCCTTGTCGCGCGTCGGTGGCTGCACGAGCGACGCCGATGCGCCGAATGCGACGAGTCCGATGCGCGCGTTCGTCGGGTGCTCCTCGATGAACGACTTGGCGGCGGCCTGCGCGGCGGTCAGGCGGTTCGGCTCCACGTCGGTTGCGCCCATGCTGAGCGAGACATCGATGGCGAGAATGATCGTCTGCTGCTGCGACGGCAGCGTGATCATCGCTGTCGGACGCGCGATCGCAACGAGCATCGTCGCAAGCGACAGCAGCAGCAGCAGCGGTGGAACATGGCGGCGGAACCGCTCCCCCGGTCCCATCGCCTCCCGCAGCAGCGCGAGACTCGGGTAGCGGATCGCGCCCTTCTTCTTCCGCCGCATCCAGTACACGTATGCGGCGACGAGGGCCGGCACGGCCAGCAGCCACAGCAGCATCGTCGGCCATAGGAACTTCATGCGCTGCCACTCCTTGCCGCGGCTTCCTGCAATTCGGCCGCGCGTAACGTATTGGCGAGCAGCGTCGCGATCGTCATCGGTCCCACACCTCCCGGCACCGGAGTAATCCAGCTCGCGCGCTGCCTTGCTGCCTCGAAGTCGACGTCACCGACGAGCTTGCCGGCTACATCGCGGTTGATGCCCACGTCGATCACGATCGCCCCCTGGCGGATCCAGTCGCCCTGCACGAACCTGGCCTTGCCGACCGCGGCAACCACGATGTCCGCCTGGCGCACGAGGGCGGGTAGATCGCGGGTCGCCGAATGACAGATCGTAATCGTGCAGCGCGCCATCAGGAGCTCGAGTGCCATCGGCCGACCGACGATGGTCGACTGGCCGAGGATGACGGCGTGCTTGCCGACCAGGTCCTCGCCGGTCTCCGCGAGGAGCCGCATGCATCCATAGGGTGTGCACGGCCGCAGCGTCGGCATCTTCAACGCCAGGCGTCCCACGTTATACGGATGAAAGCCATCGACATCCTTGCGCCAGTCGATCCGCTCGATCACCTGCTCCGCCCGGATCTGCTTCGGCAGCGGGAGTTGCACCAGAATTCCATGGACCTCGGGATCGGTATTCAGGCGATCGAGCGCGTGGAGCAACGTTCTTTCCGCGGTGTCGCCCGGCAGATCGACCGCAATGGACCGCATGCCGGCGGCTTCCGTCATCCTGCGCTTGTTCCGCACATACACCTGCGATGCCCCATGTTCTCCGGCGAGTACGACAGCGAGTCCCGGCGGTGGTTTGCCGATTCGGCGACGCGCGTCGACGGCCTCGTGCACTTCGGTCGTCAGGCGGTCGGCAAGGGCCTTGCCGTCAAGGATGCGGGCGCTCATCGATTCGTGGGACGGGCTTCACCGACCTAGGGCCCGTCCATACCATTAACAGGCCCTAGAATGCCGTGTGACCGATCCGGCCATTCTAGCGACAATTCGCGCCCGCCTCGAACGCGCGCAGGCGTTGCCGTCGATCCGCTACCGGCCGTTCGTCGTCGCCGACATTGCGGTCGGGCAAATCGACGATGCACGTGCCGCACGCCTCGCCCGGTTCGGCTCGCTCCTGTTCGACGTCCGCGAGGACGGTGTCACGCTTGGCCGCGCCCTTCATTCAGAGACATCGCGAACGGCAGCGCTCGCGAGCGTCGCACGAACATTGCGTGCGGAAGGCGCGCTGCCCGCCTGGCGCGACGAGTTGTACGCAATCGCAGCGGACTTCGGCGCGCCCCCGTTGTTTCATCTCGAGCGCGGCGCCGCGCGCTATTTCGGCCTGCGGACCTTTGCGGCTCATGTCAATGGCGTCGTTCGCGACGACAATGGAACCCGCATGTGGTTCGCGCGACGCAGCGCAAGCAAGGCCGTCGATCCGGGCCTGCTCGACAATCTCGTGGGCGGGGGCATCGCCGCGGGGCTCTCGGTCCATCAAACACTGATCAAGGAAGCGTGGGAAGAAGCGGGGATCGATGAATCTCTGGCATCGCGCGCCATGCCGGGCGGCATCGTGGACGTGCGACGCGCGATGTTCGATGGGCTGCAGAGGGAAACTGTGTTCGTCCACGATCTGGCGTTGTCGCCGGAGTTCGTACCGGCGAATCAGGATGGCGAGGCCAGCGAGCATCGGCTCGTAAGTCTCGGCGAGGCCGCGCGGCTCGTCGCGACGGGCGAAGGCGCGGACGAGGTTACCGTCGACGCGAGCGCCGTCGTGCTCGACTACCTGATGCGGCACCCGAGCACGCAAGGCCACCCGCCTCGCTGGTGATGGCGCGTCGTGGAACGTTACGTTCTACGCCGCTGCGCGCTTCGCCGGCGCTGGCGCTACGCGGTCAATGCGAAGCTCGGCAAGTGTGTCGCGGATTGCGTTGACCGCGTGCCGCATCTCGTCGGGACCGATCGCGCCGATGCACCCGACACGAAACGTCTCGACCTGGGTGAGCTTGCCCGGATACAGGATGAAGCCCTTCTCGCGTACGCTGTCGTAGAACGTTCGAAACGTGTAACGCGGGTCGACCGGCGCGTGAAACGTCACGATGATCGGTGCCTGGATGGCCGGATCGAGGAATGGACGGAAGCCGAGCTCGGCCATGCCGCGGACCAGCGTGTCGCAGTTGCCGGTATAGCGGGCAAGCCGGGCCGGCTGCCCGCCCTCGCTCGCAAAGGCCTCGAGTGCCGCGGCGAGCGCGACGAGCACGTGCGTCGGCGGCGTGTAGCGCCACTGCGTCGTCTTCTCCATGTACTGCCACTGGTCGTGCAGATCGAGTGACAGCGACGTGCTGTTACCGGCGCAGCGTTCGAGCACCGATTTCCGCGCGATGACGAAGCCCATGCCAGGCGGACCCTCGATGCACTTGCCGGACGCTGCGATGAGCGCGTCGAACGGCATCGTCCGCGCATCGATCGGTATGGCGCCAAACGAGCTCATCGCATCGACGATGAGGCTCTTGCCGTGGCGGGCAACGACATCGGCGATTTCAGGGAGCGGATTCAGGATGCCGGTCGACGTCTCGCAATGCACGAGACCCAGGTGCGTGACCGAGCGGTCGCCGGAGAGCAGCCGCTCGACGTCCGCCGCCGTCGTTTGCACGTCTTCCGGCGTTTCGAAGACCGACACACGGCGCCCCATCATCTGGGCGAGCTTCGCGAAGCGCTTGCCGTAGGCGCCGTTGATGAGTACGAGCAGATGCCCGTCCCGCGGCACCAGCGTGTTCACCGCCCCTTCCACCGAGAACGTTCCGCTCCCCTGCATCGGCACGCAGACATGCGAGCCTTCGGCGGAGACGATCGCGAGCAGCCGATCTCGAACGACCGCAGTCACCGCGTTGAATTGCGAATCCCATGAGCCCCAGTCGCGCAGCATGGCCATCTTCGTCGCAAGCGACGTCGTGAGCGGACCGGGCGTGAGAAGAATCGGATCTCGGCTGAAATTGCTCATGCGAACCTCGCTGGCGTCGCTTCGGGATGAGAGGGGATCACTCGGAGGCAGGCGCGCGCCATGCCTGCGTACGCTGCAATAGTACGCGCGTAAGAAGTGCGTAGACGATGCACACGGCCGTCGACGTCGCGACGATCAACGTGGCCATTGCCGCGGCGGCGCCGATCTCGCCCGACTCGTCCAGACTGACGATCGCGACCGACGCGAGCTTCGTATCCGGTGAGTAGAGGAAGATCACCGCCGACAACGTCACCATCGCGTTGATGAAGAGGTAGCGGGCGATGTCGAGGATCGCGGGAAGGCAGACGGGCATCGTCACGCGCGCGAAGGTCTTGTAGAACGGCACCTTGAGCGACGCCGACACGGCTTCGAACTCGTCGTCGAGCGACTTCAGCGCCGTCACCGCCGTCAGGTGGCTCGACGTGTAGTAGTGGATGATCGTCGAGAGCACGAGGATCGCCATCGTCCCGTACAGGAAGTGGAACGGATTGCGCGGCTCGTTGAAGAAGAATATGTAGCCGAGTCCGAGCACCATGCCCGGCACCG
The DNA here is from genome assembly GCA_046733075.1 of Pseudomonadota bacterium. GTDB lineage: Bacteria > Pseudomonadota > Gammaproteobacteria > Burkholderiales > Casimicrobiaceae > VBCG01. Next base: position 5,692 of record JBKPOL010000233.1, read on the forward strand.
CCATGGGGATGGCGGCCAGCAGCCGGATGGCACCGCGGGTCGCATTCATGCCCCGCATCTTCTCGATCAGATACGCGGTGACGAAGACGAGGAGCGTGCCGAACAAGGCCGTCAGGAAGCCCAGCTTCACGCTGTTGAAATAATTGTCGATGACCCCGCCGTCGACG
>JBKPOL010000234.1:0-16822 GCA_046733075.1 Pseudomonadota bacterium
TCGATACTGTCGCAACGACGCGCGCGCTCGAGGCCGCATATTCGACGATGGCCGAGCAATACCGCTGGCAGATCCGCGAGCCGATACACGTCGATTCGGTGACACCGGCGGATAGCCGCGCTAGCTGACCTTCTCCTGGCCAGGCGCCGAATGGTTCATGTCGGCGGCACCGCCGGTGCAGCCAAAGTCCACCGGAATGCTTCGGACGATGCCCTACTGGCGCCTACCCGTCGGCATCAGTTGCGGAGCAGCGCAATCGCCTCGTCGACGCGGTCAACGCCAATGATTTCCGTGTTTTCAATGCGTTGTTTCGGTTTATTGAGATTCGGAATCACGAACCGCTCGAACCCCAGCTTCGCGCCCTCGCGGATGCGCTGCTGACCCCGCTGAACCGGACGGATCTCCCCCGCGAGTCCAACTTCACCTAAGATAACTGTTTTGCGCGGCAATGCCTTGTTGCGCAAAGAGGAACACACAGCCAGCAAAATCGCCAGGTCGACGGCGGGCTCGAGGATGCGCACGCCGCCGACCGCGTTGACGAAGACGTCGAAGCCGCCGGTATCCACTCCTCCGTGCCGATGGAGCACCGCAAGGAGCAACGCGAGGCGCTGGGCATCGAGACCAACGGCAAGGCGACGCGGCATGCCACCCTGCACCGGATCCACGAGCGCCTGCACTTCGACCAGCAGCGGCCGGGAGCCCTCCATCGTTGCCACGACGGCGGAGCCCGGCACGTCCGCCCCGTGCTGCGAGAGAAAGAGCGCAGAGGGATTCGAAACCCCGCGCAGGCCTCGCTCGGTCATTGCGAAGACGCCGAGCTCGTTTGCCGCGCCGAAGCGATTCTTGATCGCGCGAACGAGGCGAAAGCTCGAATGCGGATCGCCTTCGAAGTACAGCACGGTGTCGACGATATGCTCGAGCACGCGCGGTCCCGCAATCGCGCCCTCCTTCGTCACATGCCCGACGAAGAGCACGACCACGCCACGCTGCTTGGCAAGGCGCGTCAGACGCGCAGCGCACTCGCGGACCTGGGCAACGCTGCCGGGCGCTGATGCGAGCGCTTCGGTGTAAACGGTTTGCACCGAATCGATGACCACGACTTCCGGCGACCTCCCGTCGATGGAGGCGATGATCGCCTCCAGCTGCACCTCGGCGAGGAGCTCGATCGGCGCGTTCACCAGCGCAAGCCGCTCCGCGCGAAGCGCGATCTGCTCGGCCGATTCCTCACCGGTCACGTACAGCGTTCGGTGCGACGCGCCCAGCGCGGCGCCCGCCTGGAGCAACAGCGTCGATTTGCCGATGCCCGGATCGCCGCCGAGCAGGATCACTCCGCCCGCCACCAGGCCGCCGCCCAGCACCCGATCGAATTCCTCGATGCCGGTCGGTATGCGCGACGAGGGCCTCGGCTTCACGGACGCGAGTGGCGTGACGGTCGAGCGGGTCCCTGCGACGCTTTCAAAACGCGCAGGCGCCGGCGCATCGAGGGTTTCGACGAGCGTATTCCATGCCCCGCAGTGCGGACACTGGCCCTGCCATTTCGGTGACTGGCCTCCGCACTCCGTGCACGCGTAAACGGTCTTCGCTTTCGCCATGGCCGCGTTCACAGAACCTGTTCGCGCACCGGAGCGGAAAACAGGGCTCGAATACGAGGCGGCGCACTTGGGCCGCAACACCCTGGCGTGCCTGCGCCGGACATTTCGCGCGTCAATCGAGCTCGCCCGGCTCGGCGACCGCGGTGCCGAGCTTGCCGACGACGACACCGGCCGCCTCGTTTGCGATCGAGACCGCAACGGGCAGCGGCGCGCCGGCCGCGAGAAGCGCACCGAGGGCGGCGATGACCGTATCACCGGCGCCCGAGACATCGAAAACTTCGCGCGCTTGCGCCGGGATGGTGAGCGTCCCTGCGTCGGAGTAGAGGCTCATGCCTTCCTCCGAGCGCGTGATGAGAAGCGCATCCAGCGCGAGCTCGCGGCGCAGCGCCTGCGCGCGACGAGTGAGATCGGCTTCATCACGTGCGCGACCGGCGACCTGACGGAATTCGCTGCGGTTCGGCGTGACCAGCGTCGCGCCGCGATAGCGATCCCATTCGTCGCCCTTGGGGTCGACCAGCACCGGCTTTCCCGCCGCGCGGGCGCGTTCGATCATCGTCCCAATGTGCGCGAGTCCGCCCTTGCCGTAATCGGACAGCACCAGCGCGTCGGCCTTCCTGAGCAGCGAATCGAATTCAGCGAGATTGGACGCGAGCAGCTCGTGGGGCGGCGCCGTCTCGAAGTCGATGCGCAGGAGCTGCTGCTGGCGTGCGATCACGCGAAGCTTGACGGTCGTGCGGACCGCATCGTCGCGCAGGAACGACGTATGAATGCGCTCGACGTCGAGCAACTTCGTCAGCGCTTCCGCCGGCTCGTCACGGCCCGTGGCGGACAGCAGCATTGCGTGCGCGCCGAGCGCCGCGACGTTCCGCGCTACGTTGGCCGCACCGCCCGGTCGCTCCTCGGAGCGTGCAATCTTCACGACGGGGACGGGCGCTTCCGGCGAGATGCGCTCGACATCGCCGAACCAGTAGCGATCGAGCATCACGTCGCCGACGATCAGCACGCGCGCTGTCGCAACCCGCTCCCGCCACGCCGAAAAGTGCGCTGACGCCGCAACGTCGCCGCTGCGCTTGCCGCGATGGGCGGCACCCTTGTCCGCTTCACTCATCGGTTTCACCACCCGGCTCTCCCCGCGGCGGTGGCCGCGCTTCGCGTCCTCATCGACGTCCCATCGACACGTGCTCGAAGCCTGCGCCGCGCACGACATCAGGCTCGTACAGGTTGCGGCCGTCGAAGATCACCGGCTGCTTCAGGTGCCGCTTCAGTGCGTCGAAGTCGGGACTGCGAAACTCCTTCCACTCGGTTACCACAACGAGCGCATCGGCCCCTTCGCACGCGGCCATCGGGTTTGCCGCGAAGGACAGCCGCGCTACGTCGCCGAGCACGCGGCGTGCCTCGTCCATCGCGACGGGGTCGTACGCGACGACGGATGCGCCGCGCTGCAGCAGCGCGTCGATGATGACGCGCGACGGCGCTTCGCGCATGTCGTCGGTATTCGGCTTGAACGCGAGGCCCCACAACGCGAAATGACGTCCGCCAAGTGCCGTGCCGAAGCGTGCACAAATCTTGTCGACCAGCACTTTCTTCTGCGCGTCGTTCGCGGCCTCGACGGCGGAGAGCACGTGAAGCGGCGCACCGACCTGCTCGGCCGTGAACTGCAATGCGCGCACGTCCTTGGGGAAGCAGCTTCCCCCGTAGCCGACGCCGGGATAGAGAAAATGCCAGCCGATGCGAGGATCCGAACCGATGCCCTGGCGCACGGATTCGATGTCGGCGCCGAGATGCTCGGCGAGGTTCGCGAGCTCGTTCATGAACGAGATACGGGTCGCAAGCATCGCGTTCGCGGCGTATTTCGTGAGCTCCGCCGAACGGACATCCATGACGAGCAGCCGCTCGCGGTTGCGCTGGAAGGGCGCATAGACATTGCGGAGGATCGCGATTGCCCGATCGTCGTCGGCACCAATTACCACGCGGTCGGGTTTCATGAAGTCATCGACCGCGGCGCCTTCCTTCAGGAACTCGGGATTCGAGGCGACGGCATAAGGAAGGTGCACACCACGCGCTGCAAGCTCCTCCGCGACGATGTCACGCACCCGGTCGGCCGTGCCCACCGGAACCGTCGATTTGTCGACGATCAGCGTCCATTGCGTCATGCGTCGACCGATGTTGCGCGCGGCCTGCAGCACGTACTGCATATCCGCGCTGCCGTCGTCGTCGGGCGGCGTCCCCACGGCAATGAATTGCACCGTCGCATGACCGACGGCCGCGTCGATATCGGTGGTGAAGCGCAGGCGGCCCGCGCTCACATTGCGGCGGATCATCGGCTCGAGGGCGGGCTCGTGGATGGGAACGCCGCCCGCAAGCAGGATGTCGATCTTCCGCGCATCGACGTCAAGACACATGACATCGTTGCCCACTTCGGCGAGGCACGTTCCGGTGACGAGGCCGACATACCCCGTGCCGATCATCGTGATCTTCATGGACGTCCGAGCGCCTGGTTGATTGCGGCGAGCGCTTCGACGGGGTCGCTGGCGCCCGTAATCGGGCGTCCGATTACCAGGTAGTCCGCGCCGGCTTCGGCAGCCGTTTCGGGTGTCACGATGCGCGCCTGATCGTCGCGCGCTGCACCCGTGGGACGAATCCCAGGCGTGACGAGCGCGAAATCCGGCCCGAATGCCGATCGCATCGACGCCGCTTCCACTGCCGAGCACACGACCCCATCGAGACCGCAATCGCGCGCGAGCGCGGCGAGTTTGAGTACATGACGTCCCGGGTCGTTGTCGATGCCTGTCTCGTGCAGCGCGGCGTGGTCAAGGCTTGTCAGCACCGTGACGCCAATCAGCAGTGGGCGCGTCCGGCCCGTTTCCGCGGCTGTTGCCGCGACCGCGTCGCGCGCGGCTTTCAGCATTGCGCGGCCGCCCGCCGTGTGCACGTTCAGCATCCACACGCCGAGACGCGCGCCCGCCGCGCATGCCTGGGCAACGGTATTCGGGATGTCGTGGAACTTGAGATCGAGAAAGACGTTGAAGCCGCGATCCACCATCCATCGCACGGGATCAGGTCCCGCGCTGACGAACAACTCATTGCCCACCTTCAGTCCGCAGTCGTGCGGATCGAGCCGCTCCGCGAGCCCGAGGGCGCGCATCGGGTTTGCGAAGTCGAGCGCGACAATCACGCGCGGCTGCCTGGTGATTTTCATGAGCTTCCTTAGCGAAAACGGCGAATCGTACGCGGCTCGAGCGTCGAGTCGCTTCACGTCAAGCACAACCGTCGGGGGTGTCTTCGTACTTCATGTCACGCATAACCGTCGGGTGTCTCGGTGCGCTTGGGTGAATAGGTCTCCCACTTCTGGCAACCGGGGCATCGCCAGTAGTACTGCCGCGCGCGAAAGCCGCAGTTGTCGCACTTGTAGAGGCCGAGGCGCTTGATGTGCTGGCCGACGAGGCCCTTGACGAGCTCCAGGTCGTGGCGGCGATCGGGCGGCGAGGCCATCAGCTGTGCCTCGAGCAAGCGTTCGAGGCCGATCAACGTCGGATTGCGTGCGAGCTCGTCCTTGATGAGCACGGCCGCCGCCGTCGCTCCTTCATGCTCGAGCGTGAGGGTGAACAGCGCGTTCAGCAGATCGAGCGACGGATACTGCGCCTGGTAGTTGGCGAGCAGTCGAATGCCGGTCGGCACATCGGAGAGGCGCCGGAAAGCTTCCGCAAAGCGGTCTGCGGCGAGCGCGAGAAATGCCGGGTTCTGCGTCTCGATGCCCTGCCATGCCTCGACTGCTGCCCGCCAGTCGCCATTCTGGCGGGCGAGGTCGCCCCGAATCAGATTCGCGCGCACGCACCCGCGATGCGTCGCCAAGGCCTGCTCGATCTCGCTCGTTGCCGTGGCCGTGTCGGACTTGAGCAGCGCGGCTTGCGCAAGCTCGCAATGGTATTCGGCGATCTCGCGAAAGTACGGCTGCTTCGCCAGCACTTCCATTCGCTGCATCGCGGCGATCGCCTTCGGCCAATCCTTCTCGGTCTCGTAGATGGAGATCAGGTGCGACAGCGCCGAGTGCTCAAACGGGGAATTGTCCAGACGACGGAACAGGTCTTCTGCCCGATCGAGAAGTCCGGCGCGATGAAAATCCTGCGCGAGCTCATAGGTGGCCATCGTGCGCTTGTCGGCAGGGAGCGTCGGTCGATCGAGCAGGTTCTGATGCATGCGGATCGCCCGCTCCGTTTCACCTTGCCGCCGAAACAGCGACCCGAGCGCGAAGTGGAGATCGATCGTTTGCGGATCGACCTTGACGACTTCAATGAAGGACTCGATCGCCTTGTCCGGCTGCTCGTTCAGCAGGAAGTTGAGTCCCCGAAAATAGGACAGCGGCAGCGCGCGCGATTCGTGCAGCAGGTGCTTGATGTCGATTCGCGCGGCAATCCAGCCGAGTGCGAAAAACAAAGCGGGAATCGGCAGCAGCCACCAGAGCTCGAAGTCCATGCGGGTACTTCGGTGGGCCGCCTGGTCAGAACCCCGTGGACGGGGGCTCGAAGCCAGGACCGGATGCGGGACCGCTGCCCGGCGAGGGCGCATGCGGATGCGTGATCGGCGCCCTGGCCTCGCTGCGCTGCTCGCGTCGCAGGCGGCTTACCTGACGGGCGAGTCGGGCGACCTTGACTGCGGCCGCCAGCATGCCGAGCGCGACACCGGCGGCGAACGCGATCAACACGACGAAGACGAGCGGCGCCTGCCATGTGTAGAACGTGAAGAGGCGAACGGTCACCGGCTCCGCGTTCTGCAAGGAGATGAACAGCAGCGCGAGGAAGATGATGGAGATGATGATCCAGCGAAGAACACTCATGACCTCCTCCGACCCGAACCAGGCCCTCGCCGCCGTACCGGGCCTCGCATCGTCAGCGACGCTTCTTGGCCCGGCGTGAGGGGGGACGGGCGCGACCAAGCCGCCGCTTTGGTTACGCGCGCGTGGTTCAGACACATCAAAAAAAGAGCGGCCCACGCGGTAGGCGCGTTGGCCGCCCGACCCACATTCATGGAGTCAATCCTGCCCGACGTCGAAATCAACGCGCTCCCGCAGTTCCTTCCCGGCCTTGAAGTGCGGTACGTACTTCTCCGGCACCTGCACCTTCTCCCCCGATTTGGGATTGCGTCCCGTGCGTGGCGGACGGTAGTTCAGGCCGAAGCTGCCGAACCCGCGGATCTCGATGCGCTCGCCCTTCGCGAGGCTTTCGGCCATCGCATCGAGCACCATCTTCACCGCAAGTTCGGCATCCTTGGCAACCAGCTGCGGAAACTGCGCCGCGAGGCGGTCGATCAGCTCCGATTTGGTCATGTCGCGAGCCTCGCCGTCAACCGTTGGCCTTGTTGTCGAGCTTCGCCTTCAAAAGCGCGCCGAGGTTCGTCGTCCCGGTGCTCGTGCCCGCGTTTTCGGCGCTCATCCGTTGCATCGCCTCCGACTCGTCGGCGTTGTCCTTGGCCTTGATCGACAGGTTGATGCTGCGGTTCTTACGGTCGACGTTGATGATCATCGCCGTGACGTTGTCGCCTTCCTTCAACCGCGTGCGGATGTCCTCGACGCGGTCACGCGACACCTCGGATGCGCGCAGATAAGCTTCGATATCGCCGCCCAGCGAGATCACGCCGCCCTTCGCATCGAGGCTCTTCACCGTCCCGGATACGATGCTGCCCTTGTCGTGGGTCGCAACGAAGTTGCTGAACGGATCGCCCTCCAGCTGCTTGATGCCGAGCGAGATACGCTCGCGCTCGACATCGATCGCGAGCACGACCGCCTCGACCTCCTGCCCCTTCTTGTAGTCGCGCACGGCCGTTTCGCCGGCGTTCGCCCAGGAGAGATCCGAGAGGTGCACGAGGCCGTCGATGCCGCCGGGCAAGCCGACGAACACGCCGAAATCGGTGATCGACTTGATCTGGCCCGAGACCTTGTCGCCCTTCTTGTGGTTGATCGCGAACTCGTCCCACGGATTCGGCATGCACTGCTTCATCCCGAGCGAGATGCGACGGCGGTCCTCGTCGATCTCGAGAATCATCACCTCGACCTCGTCACCGAGCTGCACGACCTTGGTCGGATGGATGTTCTTGTTCGTCCAATCCATTTCCGACACGTGCACCAGGCCTTCGATGCCCGATTCGATCTCGACGAACGCGCCGTAGTCGGTGATGTTGGTGACCTTGCCGAAAAGCCGCGTGCCCGGGGGATAACGACGCGAGAGCCCGACCCAAGGATCGTCGCCGAGCTGCTTCAACCCAAGCGAAACACGGTTCTTCTCCTGATCGAACTTCAGGACCTTCGCGGTCACTTCATCGCCGACCGACAGCACTTCCGATGGATGCTTGACCCGACGCCACGCCAGATCCGTGATGTGCAACAGGCCGTCGATGCCACCCAAATCGACGAACGCGCCGTAATCGGTGATGTTCTTGACGATGCCCTTGACGACGGCGCCTTCGGACAGCGTCGACAGGAGCTTCTCGCGCTCCTCGCCCAGGCTTTCCTCCAGCACCGCGCGCCGCGATACGACGACGTTGTTGCGCTTGCGGTCGAGCTTGATGACCTTGAAGTCGAGCTGCTTGCCTTCGTACGGTGACGTGTCCTTGACCGGACGGATGTCGACGAGCGAGCCGGGCAGGAATGCGCGGATGCCGTTGATCATCACCGTGAGGCCGCCCTTGACCTTGCTCGTGACGAGACCTTGCACGACGGAGCCCTGCTCCATCGACGCCTCGAGGTCGTGCCACGCCTTCAGGCGCTTCGCCTTGTCACGCGACAGGCGAGTCTCGCCGTAGCCGTTTTCGAGGCTCTCGATCGCGACCGTGACGAAATCGCCGGGCTTCACTTCGACTTCGCCCTTGTCGTCCTTGAACTCCTCGATCGGGATGAAGCTCTCCGACTTGAGGCCCGCATTGACGACGACGATGTTGTAATCGACGCGGATGACTTCCGCGGTGATCAGTTCGCCCTGGCGCATCTCCTGTCGCGCGAGGGACTCTTCGAACAGCGCCGCGAAATTCTCGACGCCGCCTGCGCTGGTTGGTGCCGCTTGTGTAGCAGTAGCCATGAGGGTTGGTTCCTTATGCATGTGCCGTCACGACGCGAGAACCCGTTATCTCGCGGCGCACCGGGCAGGTTGATCGTCTCCGCGATGGTTGGCGCCGGCTAGGAAAAGCGCGCACCTCGCGGCCCTTTGCGTGAACCCGTGAAACCGCCTGCGCGAATGGAATTGAAGACGCCAGACGGCAACGCACGGGCCAGGCGTCAATTGCTTCAGCGTGAGCGCGTGCGCTCGCGGTACAACGCGAGGACGGCAGCGGTCACTTCGGCAATCGACAGATCGGTCGTATCGAGGAGTACGGCGTCGGGTGCCGGCGCGAGCGGTGCAGCGGCCCGCGTCGAATCCCGGACGTCGCGTTCCCGGATATCGCGCAAAAGACCGTCAATGTTAACCGGTATTCCTTTTGCGATCAACTGCTTATATCGGCGCTCCGCCCGTTGCTCCGCGCTTGCCGTCAGGAAGACCTTGAGCGTCGCGTCGGGGAAGACGACTGTTCCCATGTCCCGCCCCTCGGCGACGAGGCCGGGCGGCGTGCGGAAGGCGCGTTGGCGATCCAGCAGCGCCCGTCGCAGCGCGGCATGCACCGCAATGCGTGACGCGACGGAGGACACCTCCTCGGCGCGCAAAGTCTCTGATACGTCCTTGCCGTCGAGCATCGCGCGGCCGTCGCGAAATGTCACCTCGACATCCGAGGTCAGCGCGGCGAGTGCGTTGCCATCGTCGCTCGGGATATTGCGCTCGATCGCGCGCAGTGCAACCACTCGATAGAGTGAACCGCTGTCGAGATAGCCGAAGCCGAGCGCCTGCGCGACCTGCCAGGCGATCGTCCCCTTGCCCGACGCGGCCGGTCCGTCGATGGCGATGACCGCTATATCGACGTCGCGCCCGGTTTCGCCTGGCATCGGGTCAATCACGCCGCGAGATCTTCGCGAGCGCGTCGAAGTAGCCCGGGAATGTCTTGCGCACGCATCCCGGGTCGTTGATCGTGACGCCGGCGCCGCCGAGCGCAGCGAGCGAAAAGCACATCGCCATCCGATGGTCGTCGTACGTGTCGATCGTCGCGTGCCGGAACTGCGCGAGCGGCGCGACCTCGAGCCAATCGCCGCCGGCGGAGAGCGTCGCGCCGACCTTCGCAAGCTCGGTCGCCATCGCCGAGATGCGGTCTGTCTCCTTCACGCGCCAGCTTCCGATGTTCGTCAGTCGTATGGGTGCGCTTGCGAACAATGCGCAGATCGCGAGCGTCATGGCCGCGTCGGGGATCGCCAGGCAGTCGATCGTTCCCCCGCTGAACCGTCGGCCCTGCCGTGCTTCGATCCAATCGGGACCGAAGCGGATGTCGCCCCCGAGTTTCGCGAGGACGTCGGCGAATGCGACATCGCCCTGGATCGAATCACGTCCAACGCCGGTCACGCGTACCGGTCCGCCGCCGATCGCGCCGGCCGCGAGGAAGTACGACGCCGAAGAGGCATCGCCCTCTACATCGATTGCACCGGGAGAAACGTAGCCTGGCGTCGGATCGACCCTGAAGATCATCGGATCGGACGCGTCCACGCGCACGCCGAACCGGCCCATCAGGTTGGTCGTGATCTCCACATAAGGCCGCGAGATCAACGGCGTGGTGAGTGCAATGGTCGTCGCAGTCCTCGACGCGCCCGCAGCGACCGGAAGCGAGAGCAACAGCGCTGACAGAAACTGGCTCGACATGTCACCGCGAATCGGAACCCGTCCTCCGGCGTGGCCACCGCTCGCACCGATCGCGAGCGGCGGGTAGCCTTCCTTCGATGTATACCGGATGTCGCAGCCGAGATGTCGCAGCGCATCGACGAGATCGCCGATGGGACGCTCGTGCATGCGCGGAACGCCTGCGATCGTGTAATCGCCGCCCTGCATCGCGAGCACTGCTGTGAGCGGTCGCACCGCCGTGCCCGCATTGCCCAGGAAGAGCGCCGCCGTGCGTTTCGCAAACGCTCCCGCCACGCCCTTCAGCACGCACGTGCCGCCGTCCCGCGTGAGCTGCACGCCCAACGCGGCGAGCGCATCGAGCATTCGAGCCGTATCGTCGGCGTCGAGTAATCCGGTGAGCGTGGTCTCGCCGCGCGCGAGCGCCGAGAGCAGCAGCGTGCGATTGGAGATGCTCTTGGAGCCGGGCAGCGGCACGTTGCCTTCGACGCGCTTGATCGGGGCAAGCTCGAGCGTCGCCGAATCGCGTGCGTTCACGATCATCGATGGTGCCGTGTGTGCGGCCGGTCGGTTGCTACCGTGCAGGTGTCCCGGCGGCGATGCCGCCGGCCGTCTCGCTCCACTGTCGTCGCGCTTCCGCCGCGCGCGTCAGCATCCCGTGTAACGCTCCCGTATCCCCATGCTCGATACACAGAGCGAGCGCATCGAGCGCAGTTCGGTACGCCGTCAGTTCCTTCAGCAACGCGTCGCGGTTGGCAAGTGCGATGTCGCGCCACATCTCCGGGGGCGCGGCGGCAATGCGCGTGAAGTCGCGAAATCCGCTGCCGGCATTGCCGAAGTATTCCGCACTGTCCTGACGCGACGCGAGCTCGGCGACGAGCGCCGACGCGAGCAGATGCGGCAGGTGCGAGACCGCTGCAAGGATATGGTCGTGGCGCGCCGGATCGAGTCGCGCGACACGCGCGCCGCAGGCGGTCCAGAAGTCCGCGACAAGCGCGAACGCCGACGCGGACGTCTCCGGTAACGGCGTCAGGATCACCTGCCGGCCGACGTACAACGAGGCGTCGCCCGCCTCCGCCCCTGAGCGCTCGCTACCCGCGATGGGATGCCCGGGCACGAAGCGCGAAAGGCGCTTCTTGAGTGTCTCGCGCGCCGCGAGGACGACGTCCTGCTTCGTGCTGCCCGCATCGGTGATGACCACCCGTTCGGTCACGACGTCGGCCAGGGCCGTCAGCACGCCTCGGTACTGCGCGACAGGAATTGCGATCAGCACGAGATCCGCGTCTGCAACCTCCTGCGCCCAGGGCCCGTTGCACAGGACTCCGGTGTCGATCGCACCCCGCGCCTCCGCGTGGTCCAGGTTGGCCTGGGAGCGTCCGACGCCGACGACGTGTGACACGGCACCCGCGGCACGCAATGCGAGCGCGCACGAGGTGCCGATCAAGCCGACGCCGATGACCGCGAGCTTGTCGATGTGCACGCGCACCAACTCCGCTACCGCGCTCCGAGCGCCAGCTTGAGCGCACCCAGGAAGCGCTCGTTTTCGCCAGGCAACCCGACGGTCACGCGGAGCCAGGTCGGCAGATCGTAGTTCGCGACCGGTCGCACGATCACGCCCTGCCGGAGCAGCGCCTGGTTCACGCGCTCGGCATTGCCCACTTCGACGAGGATGAAGTTTCCATGCGAGGGCAGATAACGAAGCGACAGCGCCGAGAGGCCCGACTCGAGCTGACGCATGCCCTCGCGATTCAAGCGCCTGCTTTCCTGCACGTACTCCAGGTCTTGCAGGGCGGCAATGGCAGCCGCCTGTGCGAGCGCATTTACGTTGAACGGCTGACGCACGCGGTTCATCATGTCGGCCACTTCGCGATTCATTACGCCATAGCCGACACGCAACGCAGCGAGGCCGTGCGCCTTGGAGAACGTGCGCGAGACGACGAGGTTCGGATACCGCGCAACCCAGCCGATCGAATCCGCACGGTCGGAGTCGTCCAGATATTCGTTGTACGCCTCGTCCAGCACGACGAGCACGTCCTTCGGCACGCTTGCGATGAACGGTTCGACAGCGGCACCTGGAAGCCAGGTTCCCGTGGGATTGTTCGGATTCGCGATGAATACGATGCGTGTCTTCGGCGTCATCACCGCTCGCATGGCAGCAAGATCGTGGCCGTAGTCGCGCGCGGGCACTTCGATGCCGACCGCGCCGCGCGCCTGAGTCGCCAGGGGATAGACGATGAACGCGTATTCCGAGTAGACCGCGTGATCCCCGGCGCGCAGGAAAGCCTGCGTGGTCAGCTCGAGCACGTCGTTGCTTCCGTTGCCGAGCACGATCTGTTCCGCAGGCACGCGAAGTTGCGCCGACAGCGCTGCCTTGAGCGCAAACCCGTTGCCATCGGGATACCGCGTTAGATCCTTCGCTGCAGCGGCGATTGCGTCGAGGGTTCGCCGACCGGGCCCGCGCGGGTTCTCATTGGATGCGAGCTTGACGATCGTCGCCGGATCGAGCGACAGCTCGCGGGCGACCTCATCGATCGGCTTGCCGCCGACATACGGCGCGATGGCGCGCACGTATTCCGGCGCGCGCTCGGCGACCGTCGTCGGCGGATGCGAGAACTTGATCATTGCTTATGCCTCGACTTTGGCCGTCGACGGCGAATGCTCGGGCAACAGGCGATCCATTGGATACGACCCGAGCAGCTTGAGAAACGGTGCCTTGCCCGACAGCTCGGACAATGCGGCAGCGACCTTCGTGTCGTCGCGGTGCCCGAGAATGTCGACGTAGAACAGGTACTCCCAGAGTCCCGTACGTGCCGGGCGCGATTCGATGCGCGTCATCGACACGCCGTGCTTCGCGAAAGGCTCGAGGAGTGCGTGCATTGCGCCGGGTCGATTGGCCGCAGACATGACCACGGATGTTTCGTCATGTCCCGACGGAGGTACCGTTTGGTGGCCGAGCACCCAGAATCGTGTCGTGTTGTTCGGCTCGTCCTCGATGTGGCGCGCAAGTGCCGCCACACCGTAGATGGATGCAGCGGTATCGCCGGCGATCGCCGCAGCCGAGGGGTCCTGCGCCGCGAGCCGCGCGGCCTCCGCGTTGCTCGAAACGGGGATGCGCGCAGCGCGAGGCAGGTGTCGCGCGAGCCACTGCGCACATTGGGCGAGCGACTGCGCGTGCGAGTAGACCTTGGCCACGCCGTCGAGGCTCGCCGCGTTCGACAGCAGATTCTGCTGCACCCGCAGCTTGATCTCGCCGCATATCGTGAGCTCGGTTGCGTACATGAGATCGAGCGTACGACCGACGGCGCCTTCCGTTGAGTTCTCGACGGGCACGACGACGTAATCGGCCTGGCCCCCCTCGCCCGCCCGGAAGATCTCGTCGATCGTCGCGCAAGGAATGGCATCGACGAATTGACCGAAATGCTTGCCTACGGCAGCGTGGCTGAAGGTTCCGGCGGGTCCGAGGTACGCGATGCGAAGCTTTTGCTCAAGCGCGAGGCACGCCGACATCACCTGGCGAAACACCCCGACGATCGCCGCGTCGGACAGCGGCCCGCCGTTGCTTTCGCAAAGGCGCGCAAGGACCTGCGCCTCGCGGTCGGGGCGATACACGGCGGCGCCGGTGCCCGCCTTCAGGTCGCCGATCGCCTTTGCGTGCACCGCACGCTCGTTGAGGCGCGCGAGGATCTCGCGATCGAGCACATCGATCGCGTCCCGATGTACGCGGAGCCTCGCATCGAGCTCGTCGTCGTGCTTGGGACCGGCTGGAGCGTCAGCCATGCGTACGCTCGAACTCGCGCATCCATTCGACCAGCGCCTGCACCCCGGCGAGCGGCATGGCGTTGTAGAGCGACGCGCGCATTCCGCCGACGGCGCGATGGCCTTTGAGTTGCGCGAGTCCGCGCTCTCGCGCGCCCTCGAGAAACGCGTCGTTCATCGTCTCGTCGCGCAGAAAGAACGGGACGCTCATGCGCGAGCGGTCCGATTTGCGCACCGGATTGCGGTAGAAACCCGTGCGATCGATCTCCGTGTACAGCGCGTCCGCCTTCGCGACGTTGACCCGCTCGATGGCGGCAAGGCCGCCTTGTGCGAGGAGCCATTCGAACGTCAGCCCGGCAAGATAGATGGCGAACGTGGCAGGCGTGTTGAACATCGAACCGGCCTTCGCCTGCACGGCGAAGTCGAACACGCTCGGACATTCGCGACGCGCGTGGCCGGTCAGGTCGTCGCGCACGATGACGACGGTGAGCCCGGCCGGACCGATGTTCTTCTGCGCACCCGCGTAGATGACGCCGTAGCGTGGAACATCCATCGGCCGCGACAGGATGTGCGACGACGCGTCGGCGACAACCGGAACATTCCCGGTATCGGGAATTGCGAAATACTCGACCCCGCCGATCGTCTCGTTCGTCGTGATGTGCACGTAACTGGCGTCATCCGACAGACGCCACGCGCTCCTCGCGGGAACATACGTGTAATCGGCGTCGGCGCTTGATGCGGCCACGTTGACGTGCCCATACTTCCGCCCCTCGGCGATCGATTTCTGCGCCCAATGACCCGTGTCGACGTAATCGGCGATGCCGTCGGGCCGCAGAAGGTTGAGCGGCACGGCCGCGTTCTGGCCGAGCGCGCCGCCTTGGAGGAACAGCACCCGGTAGCGCTCGGGAATGTCGAGCAGCGTGCGTAAGTCGGCTTCCGCCTTGGCGAGGATCGCCATGAAGTGGCTGCCGCGATGACTCATTTCCATCACGGACATGCCGCTGCCGCAGTAGTCGAGCAACTCCGCTTGCGCACGTTGCAGGACGGCCTCGGGCATTGCCGCCGGCCCCGCACTGAAGTTGTAAACTCGTTTCATCATCGTCGGACTCGAAGTAGGGTCGGAGACGACATTCGCTGTGAATCGATCCATGAGCGTGCGCTCGACGTGTGCCGGCAAAACTTGCCTCTGACCTTCTGCGGTCTCACACGTCCTCGTCGTCTTTTTCCACTACCCGTTCAAGTCCGGCGAGCTTTTCGCCATCGTCGAGGTTGATCAGCGTGACGCCCTGGGTCGACCGACTCATCTCGCGGATCGATTTCACGTTCATCCGGATCAGCACGCCGCCGGTGGAGATCAGCACGACCTCATCGTCGGGACGCACGAGCGCCGCACCGATGACCTGGCCATTGCGGCTCGATTGCTGGATGGCGATCATTCCCTTCGTGCCTCGCCCGTGGCGCGTGTATTCGACGATCGGCGTCCGCTTGCCGTAGCCGCGCTCCGTCGCCGTCAGCACCGACTGCTCCTCGTCCTCGGCGACGAGCATCGAGATGACCTTCTGACCCTTGTCGAGCATCATGCCGCGCACGCCGTGCGCATTGCGTCCCATTGGACGCACATCGTTCTCGTCGAAGCGCACGGCCTTGCCGCCCGAGCTGAAGAGCATCACGTCGTGCTTGCCGTCGGTGAGCGCGACACCGATCAGCCTGTCGCCGTCGGTCAGATCGACTGCGAAGATGCCGGACGGCCTCGGCCGCGAAAAATCGGCAAGCGACGTCTTCTTCACCGTACCCATCGCCGTCGCCATGAACACGTAGCGGCCTTCCGAGAATTCCTTGACCGGAAGGATCGCCGTAACCTTCTCGTTGTCGACGAGCGGCACGAGATTGACGATCGGCTTGCCGCGCGAGTTGCGCTGGCCCTGAGGCACGTTGTAGACCTTGAGCCAGTAGACGCGCCCGCGGTTCGAGAAGCAGAGGATGTAGTCGTGCGTGTTCGCGATGAACATGCGATCGACGAAGTCGTCTTCCTTCGTGGACGTCGCCTGCTTGCCGCGTCCGCCGCGCCTCTGCGCCCGGTATTCCCCGACCGGCTGTGCCTTCATGTAACCGCCGTGCGACAGCGTGACGACCATGTCGGCGGGCGCGATCAGGTCCTCCAGCGACAGGTCGACGCCCTGCGCGACGATCTCGCTCTTGCGGGCATCGCCGAATTGATCCCGGATACCGGTGAGCTCGTCGCGAACGATCTGCGTCACGCGCGCGGGCTTCGCCAGAATGTCGAGCAGATCGGTGATGAGATCCATCACCTCGCGATAGTCGCCGGTGATCTTGTCCTGCTCGAGGCTCGTGAGCCGCTGCAGGCGGAGGTCGAGGATCGCCTGTGCCTGCACATCGGACAACCGATAACCCTTGTCATGCCATCCGTATTCAGGCGCAAGGCCGTCGGGGCGCGCGACGTCCGCAGCGGCCCGGGCCAGCATTGCTTCCACCACGACCGAGCGCCAGGTGCGCGCCATCAACGAAGCCTTGGCGTCGGCCGGCGTGGCCGAAGCCTTGATCAACGCGATGATCGCATCGACGTTCGATAGCGCAACGGCGAGCCCTTCGAGCACGTGGCCGCGCTCGCGCGCCTTGCGCAGGTCGAAGCGCGTGCGGCGCACGACGACTTCGCGTCGATGCGTTATGAAGTGCTCGAGGAACTGCTTCAGGTTGAGCAGCCGCGGCTGGCCG
>JBKPOL010000235.1:0-5423 GCA_046733075.1 Pseudomonadota bacterium
CGCTTGAAGTCGTCGAACGGCATGAACGCGAGCGGTCCATGCGGCGGGCCGTCCTCGCGGAACTGGATGGCGCACATGCGGCAGCGCAAATTGCATTGTCCGACCGGCTCGATCTGGACGTAGCGGGGCAGCGGCGGCGCCATGCCAAGCGGCTGCGAGAGGTTGCGGGCGAGTTCGCTCGTCATACGAAGGGCACGCGGAAGCGGAGGGCGCCGCGGGCGCGCCAGTAGACGGACACCCACGGGATCAGCAGCGAAGTGACGAGCATCTCCGCCACGTGGCGCGGCGCGTGGCTGGTGTGTGAAAGGCGCCGCCATGCGAAGACGGCACCGATCGCAAGCCATAGCAGAAAGCACGCAAGCGCGAGCGACCAGCGCCCGGCGAAGGCGTTCAGAATCGCGCAGAGCCCCGAGGCGACCGCCGCGTAGTATTCCCAGGGCGGATGAGGCCGCACATAGCGCCGGTAGCCGCGCGGGAATTTCTTGTACAGCAACGCGTCGAACATCACCTTGCGCTGCTGCGCGACGCTCACGCCCCAACGCGCCGGGCGAACGGGATGAACGACGCGGGCCAGCGGGGCGCTGCGAACAATCGCCCCGCTCGCGCGCAAGCGGAACAAAAGATCGGTGTCCTCGCGCCACGCCGAGCGGAAGCGCTCGTCGAAACCGCCGATCGACGCAAGAAGGTCGCGACGCACGAACGCGTTTGCGGTGACGAACTCCGCATGCTCGAGACCGGCCGCGTCGCGCTCGTAGTCGGTCGGCACCGGCGGCAGCGGCACCTCGACCTTGCCGGCGACCGCATCGGCGCCCGCCGCAATTGCCTGCACACCCTGCTCCAGCCAATCGGGGCACGGCTCGGTATCGTCATCGGTGAATGCGATGATCGCGCCGCGCGCCGCGACGATACCGTGGTTGCGCGCGGCGGCCGGGCCGCGATTCGCCGGCATCCACAGAAAGCGCAGCGTGGCGACGCGACCGAGCCGGCGGCGCTTGGACAGCTCGCTCATCACGCGTTCCCGCACCTCCCGGGACGAGCCGTCGTCAACGACGATGATCTCGTAGCGCGAGGGCGCGATCGTCTGTCGCAACAGCGCGTCGACACATCTCAGCAGAAGCTCGGGCCGCCCGTATGTCGCGATGACGACCGACACCGCGGGGCTGCCTGTCGTCGGTCGCCCGCGCTTGTCGGCGATCATTGGGGCGCCTTCTCGACGACATACGGACCGATCGCCAGCACGTCGAGCGGGGATGTGAAGAAGCATTCGAGGGCGTCCCGCGGGGTGCACACGATCGGTTTGCCGCGCGTGTTGAACGACGTATTGATGACGACGGGGACTTGGGTGCGCTGCTCGAACGCGGCGATCACGTCGTGATAGACGGGATTGTGCGTTCGTGACACCGTCTGCACGCGCGCGCTTCCGTCGGCGTGACATGCCGCGGGGATGGCTGCCCGGCGCTCGGCGGGAACGTCATGCACGAACAGCATGAACGGCGAATGCGTGCAGTGCTTGAACCATGCCCCGGCCGCTTCTTCGAGCACAGCCGGTGCGACAGGACGAAAATCCTCGCGATCCTTGAGCTCGTTCAACCGCGCCTGCATCTCGGCGTGCAAAGGAGAGGCGAGTATCGACCGCGCGCCGAGCGCGCGGGGGCCGAACTCCATCCGTCCCTGGAACCACCCGACGATGCGATCGTCGGCGAGCCGTTTCGCAATGTAATCGGGCAGCCCGGTAGGACGGGTGAACTTCGCACGCGCGTGACGGAGGGCCCGCTCGATTTCTGCATCCGAGAACGCGGGACCCAGATAGACGTGCTCCATCCAGAATGCACGGGCGCTTGCCGGACCCCCGCGCGCCTGGCGATCGACCCACAACGCAGCGCCGAGCGCGGTGCCCGCATCGCCTGCCGCCGGCTGCACCCAGATCTCATCGAACACGCCCGCGTCCCGCAACCGTCCGTTCATGACACAGTTCAGTGCAACGCCGCCGGCCATTGCGAGATTGGGCAAACCGCTCGCTTGCCGCAGCCATCGAATCATTTCGAGCACGGTCTGCTCGAGTACGCACTGCGTGGCATGCGCGACGTCAGCGTGCTCGGGGAGGAAGGGCGCGCCGCGTTCCCGCGCCGGGCAAAAGTGTGCGAAGGGCACGTCATCGATGCGGTACTGTCCATCCCCAAGCCAGCGCACGTGCTTTCGCAACTGGTCGACGAAGCGGGCCGTTCCGAGCGAGGCGAGCGCCATCACCTTGTATTCGTCGGACGAGTGCAGGAAGCCGAGATGCCGGGTCACGTCCTCGTACAGCAGCCCGAGCGAGTGCGGCAGCTTTACCTCGCCCAGCATCCGGTATCGGCCGTCGCGATAGACCCCGTATTGCGTCGATGCGATCTCGCCGCGACCGTCGAGCGTCAGCACCGCACAGTCCTCGAAAGGCGCGGCGAGAAAGGCGCTCGCCTGGTGGGACAGGTGATGCGGAACGTAATGCCACTGCCAGGACGGACGCCCGTCACTGCGTAGCCGCTTCTGCAAATGGTGCGGCGCGCCGCCTTGCAGCTGGCGCGGCGCATTGACGATGTACGACAGGAACAACGGGTCCCACGGCGCCTTGCCGTTGCGGTGCGGCTCGGCGCTCGGTTCGAGCGGCAGCGCGATCTGTGCCGGCAGCGCGTGCGTTTCGACAAGCAGCTTCGGCTCGAATGCGTACGCGACATGGTCTAGCTCGTCGAGCCCGATGCCCGCTTCGCGCAGACAGTAGTCGATGGCGTGATAAGGCAACTCCCAGGCCGAGAACGGAACCGGACGCTTGCCATGCTTGATCTGCGTGAAGCGCTCCTCTTCGGCGGCGGCGACGACGGCACCATCGCGTACCAGGCACGCAGACGAATCATGGAAGGCGGCGTTGATACCGAGCGTGTTCACGCGAGGCTCCCGTTCGTCATCGCATACTCGCTCATGCGAGGCGGAAACGCGCTGTCGACTCGGTCCTGCGCGGCAACGTGTGTCGTGAGCGACAGGACAGCGGCAACCACCGCGTCCGGTGCAACGTTTGCGAGACAGCGATGGTGACCAAGCGGGCACTTGCTTTTCAGGCAGTACCGGCAGGGAACGTCGTGACACAGTACCCGATGCGGCACTTGCCACGGCGTGTGCTGCGGATTCGTGAGTGCGTACAGGTCGACGACCGGTGTGCCGACCGCCGCGCACAAATGCGCCGCCACGGAGTTGTTGCACACGACCACCTGCGCGGCCTGAAGCAGCGCCGCGAGCTCGGGTAGCTCGAGCAGCCCCGCGAGCACGATGATGTCGGCCGCCGCCCCGGCGATGATGTTCGCGCTCGCGATGTCGGCATTACTGCCCGCGACGGCGATCTGCCAGCGGCCCGTTTCCGCAAGCGCACGAACGGCGATGGCGAACTGCGCAGGCGGGTAGCGTCTCGACGAAGCAGTTGCACCGGGATGGACGACGAGCCACGGCCGATCAGTTCGCATGCCCGCGGCTCGCACCTTCCGCAGCATTTCGTCGCGCGCCTGCTCGCGGACGGGAAACTGCAGTCGCTCGTCGTGCACCGTTGCTCCGACGCTTTCGACGAGCGCAAGTTGCCGCGCCACCTCGTGGCGCACGCCGGACGCCGCATCCTTGTCGGGATCGGGTAGCCAGTGGGTCAGCAACGTGTAGGGGTTCTCGCGGCAATAGGCGGCACGCAGCGGAATCTCGGCCAGGAACACGAGGGTTGCCGCCGGCAGCGCGCTTTGCGTGAACACGGTGAACACGATGGCGGCGTCGAATTCGCGCTCGCGCAGGCGCTCGACGAGCGCCGTGATCGCCATGGCGAGAATCGCCTCATCCTCGGCGGATTTCATCCACGGCGCGGTGAATGGAATGACTTCGTCGATGAACGGCAGCTCCCGCGCAACGTCGGCACCAGCCGGTGACGTCAGCAGCGTCAGGCGACGGGTGGCCGGCCGTTCCTTCAATGCGCGCAGCGCCGGTGTTGTCATCAGCAAATCGCCCATGCCGTCGAGGCGCACGGCGAGGATCGTGCGCGCGTGCGGCCAGGCGTCGCCTTCGTTCATCCGAGAACCTGCACGGCATCGCCCGATCGAACCGTGCCCTGGATGGCGCGCCCGCCGTTGAGGATGAACGAGACCGCGTCGGCGAAGTCGTAAACGATCGCGCGCGGCGTGCGCAAGCGACCGGCGCGCCAACGCGTTTCGTTCCCGCGATCAACGAGGATCGTTCCGCACCCCGCGCGGCTTCCGGCCTCCACGTCATCGAGGATGTCGCCGATCATCCACGATTGCGCGAGAGATATCCGGTGGTTGGCTGCAGCATCGAGCAGCAGTCCCGGACGCGGCTTGCGGCACGTGCACGCGACGACGCCGCGCATGCGCACGCCCGTGGGATAGTGCGTGCACCAACGGTAAGTAGTGATCATCACGCCGAACGGGGCCAGCAAGTCGTCGATCCGTGCTTCGACATCCGTGAGCGCGCTTGCCGGAAAGCGGTTCAGCGCGACGCCCGGCTGATTGGAGACGACGACGAGCACGTAGCCCGCGTCCTGCAACCGGCGCAGACCCTCTCCCACGCGAGGCAGCAGCTCGATGCGTGCAGGATCGACGTTGTACGGAATGTTGCGGATCAACGTCCCGTCCTTGTCGAGGAATACGGCACGCACTTCTTCTTCTTTCGCACTCATGGCCATGACGTCTCCTGCACGGGAAGCACGGTGATTTCCGCGATCACCGATTCACGCGGCTGCGTTAGTGCGAAGCGCACGGCGCGCGCAACGTCGCCCGGGTCCTGCAGCTTGGCTGGATCGAGGTCGGGAAAGCGCTCGAGCAGGAAAGGCGTGCGCATCCCGCCTGCGATGACGGCGGTGACGCGCACGCGATGCGCTCTAAGCTCGGCGTGGAGCGCATACGAAAGGCCGAGCAAGCCCCACTTGCTCGCGTGGTACGCACTCGCGTTCGGCCAGCCGCGCTTCGCCGCGGTCGACGCGACGTTTACGATGTCTCCGCCGTGCTCCTTGAGAAGCGGCAGTGCGAACTTGGATAGCAGAAACGGCCCGCGAAGGTTCGTGCGCATGATGGCGTCCCAGTCCTCGACGCGGAGCGTGTCCACGCCGGTCGTGAGGTCGATGCCCGCATTGTTCACGACTGCGTCGAGCC
This sequence comes from Pseudomonadota bacterium, assembly GCA_046733075.1. Classification (GTDB taxonomy): domain Bacteria; phylum Pseudomonadota; class Gammaproteobacteria; order Burkholderiales; family Casimicrobiaceae; genus VBCG01. The sequence goes on from JBKPOL010000235.1 coordinate 5,169, forward strand.
GGCCGCAGCGCGTCCGTGCTTCCGCCATGAAACGCTGCACGTCGCTTTCGCTGCCGACGTCGCCGCGGAGCGCAAAGGCGTGGGCGCCTTGCGCGACTAGCGCGTTGACGGTGGCATCGGCGCGTTCGCTGCGATCGACGACCAGGACCGTTGCGCCGGCAGTCGCAACATCATTGCAGATCGCTGCGCCGAGACCCTGACCGCCTCCCGTCACGAGGACGACCCGGCCTTGCATGGGCTTCTGCGCGTCCAATC
>JBKPOL010000236.1:0-3800 GCA_046733075.1 Pseudomonadota bacterium
GCAGCAGGGGGTCGCGGCGGACATGCGCAAGACGCTGCATGTCGCGTTCCCGGTCGCCGAGAGCGGCTTCGACCCGCAGGCGCTCAGCGATACCTATTCCGATGCCGTGTGCCTGGGAATTTTCGATCCGCTCTACCGCTACAACTATTTCGCGCGGCCGGTCGTGCTCGAACCCAACACGGCGGACGGACTTCCGGAGATCTCCGACGGCGGACGCACGTACACGATCAAGGTCAAGCGTGGCATCTACTTCGCCGACGATCCGGCGTTCAACGGCAAGCGCCGGGAGCTGACCGCCCACGACTACGTGTACAGCATCAAGCGCGTGTTCGACCCGAAAGTGCGCTCGTACTGGCTCTACCTGTTCGAGCGCACGCTCGTCGGCCTGGAGGCGCCACTCGAACGTGCGCGTAAGCGTGGCGTCTTCGATTACGATGAAAAGATCGATGGCTTGCAGGCGCTCGATCGCTACACGTTGCGCGTCCGTTTCAAGGAGCCCGATTACGGCTTCAAATGGTGGCTCACGACGTCGAGCTTCGCGGCTGTGGCGCGCGAAGTGGTGGAAAAGTATCAGGACGAGTCGCATCGCGTCATGGCGAATCCGGTCGGCAGCGGTCCCTATCGCCTCAAGTCGTGGACGCGCGGCCAGCGCATCGTCCTCGAGGCGAATCCGACATTTCGCGAGGAAAGTTATCCTGCGCCTGGCGCGGACGTGGGAGACGCCGCGATTGCAAAGGGGTTGACCGGCCGCAAGCTCCCGCTCGCCGGGACCGTCGACATCGCGATCGTCGAGGAAGCTCAGCCCCGCATGCTTTCGTTCGATCGCGGTCAGCTCGATTACGTCAGCGTTCCCGCATCGCTCGCACCGACGGTCCTCGACAACGACAAGCTGAAGCCCGCGCTGGCGAAGCGCGGCGTCGTGCTGCATCGACAGAGCGAGCCGTCGCTCGGCTTCTTCTTCTTCAACATGGATGATCCGATCGTCGGCGGATACGAGCCCGCGAAGCTCGCACTGCGCCGCGCGATCACCCTCGCGTACGACCGCGACGCCGCGATTCGCCAACTCGCGAACGGCCAGGCGATCGTCGCAGACCAACCGGTGCCACCCGGCCTCCTCGGCCATCACGCTTCGATCGCTGCGAAGCTCGCCTTCGATCCGGCGGCGGCGCGCGCGTTGCTCGACCGTTTCGGATACAAGGACCGCGACGGGGACGGCTACCGCGAAATGCCGGACGGCAAGCCGCTGACGATCGCGAAGGGCTCGACGACGGACGCGGCGGCGCGCGCGAGCGACGAATTGTGGAAGCGCAACATGGACGCGATCGGCATCCGCATCACGTTCGTCAAGAACAAGTGGCCCGAGCTCAACAAGATGACCGAGGCCGGCCAGATGATGATGTGGGGCCTCGGCTGGATCAGCGGCGTCCCGGACGGCGACGCGTTCTACAGTTATCTCGTCAGCCGCAACATCGGAACTTCCAACGACGCCCGGCTGCGCCTTGCCGAATACGACCGGCTCTATGACGAGGCGCACAAGTTGCCCGACGGTCCCCAGCGAAACGCGCTCTTTGCCAAGCTGAACGCGCTCATCGTCAATTACGCGCCGTGGATCCTCGCCGAATATTCGTACCGGAACGACCTCACCCAGCCGTGGCTCAAGGGCTTCAAGGCAAATCCGTTCCAGCGCTGGCAGTGGGCGTATTACGTGGCAGAACACTGAGATCAAATGCCCCTGAGAGGTGAAGCGTCCGCGCGGCTTGGAGCGTCGGAAAAAACCGTACACACGTAGCGGAGACCTTCCGACAGAGGCCGCGTGCGCCAGCGGCTAGGCTTGGAATGCTCGTGTTCTATTGGGCAAGGGAAGGCTCGCCATGATTGCGCTCAAGTCCGTGTGGTCGCTTATCAAGGAAGCGGTGTCGCAATGGTCGGAGGATTTCGCCCCCAGCATGGGCGCCGCGCTCGCGTATTACACGATCTTCTCGATCGCCCCGCTCCTCGTGATCGCGATTGCGGTCGCCGGATTCTTCTTCGGCCAGGACGCGGCGAGCGGGGCCATATTCGCGCAGCTCCGCGGGCTCGTGGGGGACGAAGGAGCGACCGCGATCCAGGGCCTGGTGAAGAGCGCAAGCGAGCCGGGCAAAGGCGCTTTCGCCGCGATCGCGGGCTTCGTCACGCTGCTCCTCGGCGCAACGACCGTCTTCGGAGAACTCCAGTCGGACCTCGACCGGATCTGGGACGCGCCCAAACAGGAGAAATCCGGCGTTTGGGGCTTGCTCCGCACGCGCCTCCTGTCTTTCGGCATGATCCTCGGCATCGGTTTCCTGCTCCTTGTCTCACTGGTCCTGAGCGCGGGACTGTCCGCGCTTTCGCACTTCTGGGACAGCTGGTTCGAGGACTGGGAGTTCGTCCTGCAGGCGGTCAATTTCCTCGTGAGCTTCGGCATCGTCACGGGTCTCTTTGCGATGATCTACAAGATCCTGCCGCGATGCGCGATCGCCTGGAAGGATGTGTGGGTCGGCGCGGCGGTGACGTCGCTGCTGTTCTCGATCGGCAAGCTCCTGATCGGCCTCTATCTGGGGAAAAGCAGCGTCACGTCGGGATTTGGCGCCGCGGGGTCGCTCGTCATCGTCCTCGTTTGGGTCTACTACTCCGCACAAATCTTCCTGCTCGGCGCTGAGTTCACGAAGGCCTACGCGTATTCGCACGGCACGCGCCAGGACCATCCGAAGCCGGCGTCATCCGTGGCGCAAGACGCAAGCGAGCCGAGCGCACGCGCCGACGTTTCGGATGCGAGCGACGGCAAGCGCGACGCGGCACCAGGCAAGAGCCGGGGGACCGCCATGCCGCCTCCGGAAGCGCTGGTGCCGATGAACGTCGGGGACCCGCTCGCTGGAGCCTCCGCCGCCGCACGGTCGAAGCTCGCAAAGGTGCGGATCGCGGCCGGTGTGGCGGCGGCGATTGGCCTCCTCGCCGGCGAGATTCTCGGCGTGTTACGGGACAGGCGGCTGATGCGCGCCGGACGACGCGCCTGACCCGGTCTCTCGCGACGACTACCGAGGGGCGTCCGCCTCGCCCCCCTAGCGCATCGGCTCGCCGCCGGGCGCGGCCGGCCGATGGATGTTGTCGACCCACTCCACCTGTTCTGGGTTGGGCTCGACGTTGGGCAGGTCGAGGTTCACGACCACCGGATCCTGACCGCTTCGACAAAGCACGCAGGACAGCGGCTCGGTGTCGCTTGCATTGATTTCCTGGTGCGGAACATACGGGGGAACGTAGATGAAGTCGCCGGGACCGGCCTCGGCGGTGAACTCGAGCCGATCGCCCCATTTCATTCGCGCGCGGCCGCTCACCACGTAGATGACGCTTTCGACCGGCCCATGGTGGTGCGCGCCCGTCTTCGCCCTGGGATGGATGACGACGGTTCCGGCCCACAGCTTCTCGGCACCGATCCGCGCGTGGTCGATTGCCGCGGCGCGGTTCATTCCCGGCGTTTGCGCCGTGTTCGTGTCCAACTCGTCGGAGCGGACGACACGCACGCCATGGTGGCGCCACTTGGATTCGAGGGCCATTGGATTCGATCGGCAGCAGGAACCGTTAGCGTGCCGCAGCCTCGTTCCGATTACAAGCTTAGATCGAACCGGTCTTTGAATGCGGGCGCAACCACCCTAATTTTTATTTAATCCGCCATACGAGCGACGCCATGTCCCGCATCTACGTCATCCACGAAAACGACGCCTGGGTCGAGCCGTTACGCGCAGCCTTCGATGCGCTGCATGCCCCCTACACCGAATGGTTCATTG
>JBKPOL010000237.1:0-5573 GCA_046733075.1 Pseudomonadota bacterium
CGTTTCGCCTGGCAGAAGCGCGTTGGCGAACGTGAGCTGGTAGTTGCTGTAATCGAGCGCGTGCGTCGCGATGAATTTGTGCTCGTCGAAGGCGTCGCGATGCAGGTCGAGCGCGTGCTCGATCAGCTGTTCCAGCTGAAAGCCGAGCACGATCGCGCTCGGGTAAGGATTGCCGCGAATGCGCGCGCACTTGCGCGGCTCGTGGAACGGATTGAAGTCGTCCGTCGAGTTTCGTGCGGCGTCGATGTGGATCTGCTGGAAGCAGCGCGCGTCGCGTGAATTTCCGTCGGGCATGCGCATGCTCGTCGCGTCAGCGGCGCGGCAACTTGAGGTCCTGCGCCCGCAGCTCGTGGCGCCAGAGGAGGGTGCCCTTCTGGTCGTAGCTTTCGAGTGCGATCAGACGCGCCTTGGCCGGTCCGGTCAGCCGAATCAATCCGAATTGGCGGGCCCCCACGAGCGTGCCGGGGACCACGTCTCCGTTTTCGCGCTCGGCTGCCTCGGGATTCTCCCAGGGGCGCGACGTGAGCGGACTCGACGTGAACTCGTAGAGCGGGTATGCGCCGGGGCGCACGACGCGCAGCAGTTCGGTGAAGTGACGATCTCCGGTGGCGAACAGCACGCCTTCGACGCGCTGCGCAAGCAGCCAATCGGCAAACGATTTCTGCTCATAGGAGAAATGGTTGAATCCCTCGAAGCGGTTCACGCGGTTCCACATCTGCGAGCCGCTGACAACGAGCTTCAGCGCCGCGTGCGAATACACGAGCGCGTTGCGCAGCCATGCGAGTTGCGCCGCGCCGAACATCGTCTTCCCCGGCTCGTCCTTCATTCGATTTGCCGAGCGATACCACCGGTCATCGAGCAGGAAAACGTCGACGTCGCCGAAGCGGGCGCGGCCGAAGATGCCCGGCACATCGGGCAGGCCGTAACTCGGGTTCGCCCAATAGCGGCGGAAGAGCTCGAGCGAGCGCCCCTTCAACACGTATGACATGTCGCTGTCGTTCGGGCCGTAGTCATGATCGTCCCAGATTGCGAGCTGCGGCGCGGTGACGAGCAGGCGTTGCAGCGCGGGAAGCGCCCGCTGTCGGCGATAGCGCGCTCCCATGGAAGCGGGATCGAGCTCGTCGGGAGGCTGGAAATACAGGTTATCCCCGAGCCAGATCATCAGGTCGGGTGCCTTGTCCGCTATCGCATCGAAGATTTCGTATCCGCCGCCGTAGGTGCCGCTGCTCCACGGAGGGTCGGCTCCCGCCAGAAAGAAGCAGGAGCCGATCGCGATCGTGATGTCCTGCGCGTTGTCGCCGTTCGACCAGTAGGGCTGCGCACGCAGCACGCCTTCGCGGCGCTCGCCATCGCCTTCGATCGAGTACGCCACACGCGTGCCTGGCGCGAGGCCGGTCAGGCGAGCAAGGACGATGTCGTCGGATTCGCTGCGCGCATCCAGCACGGCTTCATGCTCGAGCCCGTCGTGATCGCTCTTCCAGCGAACGCGTATCGGTCCGGCCGCTTCGGCCTGCACCCACAGGAGCGCACTCGTGTAATCGGCATAGCCGTGCATGACGACGAGATGCGCGTGTGCCGCGTGCGCACCGAGCAACGCGAGCATGAGCGCGACAACGAAGCGGTGCATGGGCTTCAAGGAACTCCCACGGCAGGGGCGCTCGATTGTGCCGGCAACCCCCCCAGATTACAATTGCAGCCGTGACCGACTCCGTCAATCTGACGCATCATTTCCTGATCGCGATGCCCGCAATGGCGGACCCGCACTTCGCCAATTCGCTGACCTACGTGTGCGAGCACAATCCCGAAGGTGCGCTCGGCATCGTCGTCAACAAGCCGATCGACATGACGCTGTCGACGCTGTTCGAGCAGATCGAAATACCGCTCGACGATCAGGTGCTCCGCGAAGCGCCGGTGCATTTCGGCGGTCCCGTTCAGATCGACCGCGGGTTCGTGCTGCACCGTCCGCTCGGAAACTGGCAGTCGACGCTCGCCATCAAAGACGCGCTCGGCCTCACGACATCCAAGGACGTGTTGGAGGCGGCCGCGCGTGGCGAGGGGCCGAAGGATCTCTTCGTGTCGCTCGGCTATGCCGGCTGGTCCGCGGGCCAGCTGGAAATGGAGCTTGCGCAGAATGCGTGGCTCACTGTCGAAGCGGACCCCGACGTCATGTTCGACCTTCCGGCGGAGCGCCGGCTTCCGGCCGCGGTGCGTCTGCTCGGCATCGACATCTCGCGGCTCTCCGACACGGCCGGTCACGGGTGATCGTACGTGGGTATCGAACCGGACGCGACAATTCTCGCGTTCGATTTCGGAACGCGACGAATCGGCGTCGCCCTCGCCAATACCCTCACGCGCGTCGCACGTCCTTTGACGACGCTCGAGTGCGCGGATTCCGCGGCGCAGCTCGATGCGATCGCTGCCTTGATCGGCGAGTGGCAGCCGAGCGCGCTTATCGTTGGACTGCCCCTGCACGCCGACGGGGCGCCGCACGCAACCACCGACAAGGCGCGGCGCTTCGCGCGCGAGCTCGAAGCGCGATTCCGATTGCCCGTTGCGATGGTCGACGAACGCTACACGACGCAGGTCGCGGCGCGCAGCCCGCAGGTCGCAGGACGCGGGCGGGCGGCACGCGGCCGACGCGACGAGGCAGCGGCCCAGATCATTCTGCAGGCGTGGCTCGATGAGACCGCATGAGGCCTGATGCGTTGCCCGATGCCGAGGCGGCGCTGGTCGCGCTCGTCGAGCGCATGGGTGGTGCCATCGCGAAGGATGCCGCGCTCGTGGGCATCTACTCCGGCGGTGCCTGGCTCGCCGAACGGCTTGCGAAGCGCCTGCCCGGCAATCATCCGCTTGGCTTCATCGACGTTTCCTACTATCGGGACGACTACGCGCTGTCCGGGTTGAAGCCGAATACCCGGCGCACGACGCTGCCGTTCGACGTGGAAGGCGCGACCATCGTGCTCGTCGATGATGTGCTCTATACCGGCCGCAGCGTGCGTGCGGCCGTGAACGAGCTGTTCGATTTCGGGCGTCCTCATCGCATCGAGCTGGCAGTGCTGATCGACCGGGGTGGCCGCGAGCTGCCGATCGAGGCGAATTTCGTCGGCGCCCGCGTTGCCGTGCCGCGCGACACGACCGTCGTGCTGTCGCGCGATCCGGGCGGCACGCTCTCCCTCGGCATCGAGCCGCTGCGCGGCGTGGCGTAACGCCGTGACGACGCGCAATCCGCAGCTCAACCGAAATGGCGAGCTGACGCATCTGCTCACGCTCGAGGGTCTGCCGGCCGAGGTGATCACGCACATCCTCGACACGGCGGAGCCGTTCGTTTCGATCGCCGAGCGCGAAGTCAAGAAAGTTCCCCTGCTTCGCGGCAAGGCGGTCTTCAACCTGTTCTTCGAGAATTCGACGCGGACCCGGACGACGTTCGAGATCGCCGCCAAGCGCTTGTCGGCGGACGTCATCAACCTGAACATCGGCGCTTCATCGACGGCGAAAGGTGAAACACTCCTCGACACCGTCGACAACCTGTGCGCGATGAACGCGGACATGTTCGTCGTGCGGCATGCGCAGTCCGGCGCGCCGCACCTGATCGCCGGGCATCTCGACGCCATGAGCCGCACGCACGTGCACGTGGTCAATGCGGGTGACGGGCGCCATGCGCATCCGACGCAAGGCCTGCTAGACCTCTACACCATTCGGCACTACAAGCGCGACTTCCGCGCGCTGACGGTCGCGATTGTCGGCGACGTTCTGCATTCCCGCGTCGCGCGCTCGCTGATTCATGGGCTCACCACGATGCAGACGCCGCGGGTCCGGGTGATCGCACCCCGGACCCTCATTCCGGCCCGCGTCGAGGCCCTCGGCGTCGAAGTGCACACCGACGTTCGCGAGGGACTGCGCGATTGCGATGTCGTCGTCATGCTGCGGCTGCAGAGCGAGCGGATGCGCGGCGCGCTGCTGCCGTCCGCGGGCGAATATTTCAAGCAGTACGGATTGACGCTCGACAAGCTCGCGCTCGCGAGGCGCGACGCCATCGTCATGCATCCCGGTCCCATGAATCGCGGCGTGGAGATCGACTCCCCTGTCGCAGATGGTGAACGCTCGGTCATCCTGCCGCAGGTGACGTTCGGCATCGCGGTGCGGATGGCGGTGCTCTCCATCGTGGCGTCGAGCTGAAGTTGAAGATCGAAATCAGCCGCGGCCGCGTGATCGATCCGGCGCTCGAGCTCGATCGCGTCACGTCGGTCTACATTGCCGAGGGAGCCATTGCCGGCGTCGGTGAGCCGCCCCGGGAGTGGCGCGCGGATCGTGTCATCGATGCAGGGGGCTGCATCGTCTGTCCCGGCTTCGTCGATCTCGCCGCGCGGCTGCGCGAGCCGGGACTCGAGCACAAGGCGACCCTCGAAAGCGAACTTGCCGCAGCCGCCGCTGGCGGCGTAACGGGGCTCGCCTGTCCGCCGGATACCGATCCGCCGCTCGACGAGCCCGGTCTCGTCGAAATGCTCAAGCATCGCGCGCGCGTCATCAATCTGGCGCACGTCTATCCGGTCGGCGCACTCACGCTCGGTCTCAAGGGCGAGACGCTGGCGGAGATGAGCGAGTTGGCGGAGGCAGGGTGCATCGCGTTCTCGAATGCCGACGCCGCGATGCCCGACACGCAGATGCTCTATCGCGCAACGCAATATGCGGTGACGTTCGGCCACCGCGTGTGGCTTCGTCCGCAGGAGCCGTATCTCGCGCATGGCGGCGTCGCGCACGATGGCGAGGTCGCGACCCGCCTTGGCCTTCCCGGAATCCCCGTGTTCGCGGAAACGATCGCGCTCTCGACGATTTTCGCGCTCGTGCGCGAGACCGGCGTGCAAATGCATTTGTGTCGCCTGTCCTCGGCGCCCGGCGTGGCGATGGTGCGCGCAGCGAAGACCGACGGATTGCCGATCACCTGCGACGTCGATGTCCATCATCTTCACCTGTCCGACATCGACATCGGCTGGTTCAACCCGCATGCCAACCTGATGCCACCGCTGCGCAGCGCGCGCGATCGGGATGCGCTTCGCGTGGGTGTCGCCGATGGAACGATCGATGCGATCTGTTCCGATCACTCTCCCGTCGACGACGACGGCAAGCAGGTGCCCTTCGGGGAAGCGGAACCGGGCGCGACAGCGCTCGAGCTCTTGCTGCCGCTGACGCTCAAGTGGGCACGCGAGGATGAGGTTCCGCTGCTACGCGCGCTCGGTGCGCTGACGAGCGCCCCGGCTTCGATCATCGGCGTTTCGACCGCGACGCTGCGCAAGGGCAACGCTGCGGACGTGTGCGTTTTCGATCCTGCACACTCCTGGACCATACGGCCCGACGCGCTGCGCAGCCAGGGCAAGAACACGCCGTACCTCGGCTTGGAATTGCAGGGTCGCGTGCGATGCACGCTGCTCGCCGGCCACGTCGTTCACGAGATGTAAACGAACGCGCGCGGCGCTCGATGCCCGGGCAGGAACGGGGCGTCGGGCACATTAACAACGGACCGGGGAAGTTCTAGCTCTGTCTCTTATACACATCTCCGAGCCCACGAGACCAACGAC
>JBKPOL010000238.1:0-8045 GCA_046733075.1 Pseudomonadota bacterium
GATCGAGGCACTGCTTGGTATCGCGGCCGTCGACGGCGGCGCCGCCGGCACAAAGGAAGAATCGGCATCAGGCAAGGATTCGGCCAGCAGCGGCGGAAAGTCGAAGTCCTCTGATTCCGCCAGCGGTCGGGAATCGCGCGCGCCCTCCACACCGGCCGCGCCCGAAGCCTCTGAACAAATCTCCATCGATCAATTCGGCAAGATCGATCTGCGCATTGCGCGCATCGTCGGCGCGGAAGCCGTCGAGGGCGCGGACAAGCTCGTCAAGCTCACGCTCGACATCGGCGAAGGAACACCGCGCACGGTGTTCGCGGGCATCAAGTCGGCGTATCAACCGGATGCACTGGTGGGCCGATTGACGCCGATGGTCGCGAACCTGGCGCCGCGCAAGATGCGCTTCGGCGTGTCGGAGGGCATGGTGCTCGCCGCCTCCGGCGACGGACCGGGGATCTATCTGCTCGCCCCTGACGCGGGAGCAGAACCCGGGATGCGCGTCAAGTGATCTTCCAGCCTCCGACCCCCGAAACCTAGCGCCAAATTACGCGCACCCCGCATAGGTTCGAGTGTCCGTTTCACCGCTCTCGCTCGTCGTCGTTGCCGCGCTCGCATGGCTCACGATCGGCGCGCTCGGCCTCGTTCAGCCGCGGAACCTCCGCATCGTTCAGCTGTTGTTCCCCGTCGGCGGCGCGATTGCCGCGGCGCTTGCCGCTGTTGCGTTCGTCGCGCTTGGACGCGCTCCTGAAGCGTTCGTGCTTCCGCTTGGGCTGCCGGATCTTCCATTCCATCTTCGCATCGACGCGCTTTCCGCGTTCTTCCTCGTGCTGCTCGGAAGCGCAAGCGCTGCCGTATCGCTCTTTTCGTCGGGGTACTTCCGGGCGAACGAAGCCACGGCGCCCGGCCTCATCTGCTTCCAGTATCACGCGTTCCTCGCGGCAATGGCGCTCGTGCTCGTCGCGGACGATGCGTACCTGTTCATGGTGGCGTGGGAAACGATGGCGCTTGCATCGTTCTTCCTCGTCACGACCGATCATCGGGTGCCCGAGATTCGGCGCGCCGGATTTCTGTATCTGCTGATCGCGCACATCGGCGCCATCGGCATCCTGCTCTGCTTCGGCGTGCTGCAGGCCGGCCGCGGCGATTACACGTTCGCTGCGATGCGCGCGGTCGGATTGCAGAGCTACTGGCCAAGCGTCGCGTTCTTTCTCGCGCTCTTCGGATTCGGCGCCAAGGCCGGCCTGCTCCCGTTGCATGTCTGGCTGCCGGAAGCGCATCCCGCTGCGCCGTCACCGGTCTCTGCACTGATGAGCGGCGTCATGCTGAAGACGGCGATCTACGGCCTGCTCCGCGTAACGTTCGATCTGCTGCACACCCAAATCTGGTGGTGGGGTGCGGTCGCACTGACAATCGGCCTGCTCACGGCGCTTTACGGCGTTATCTTCGCCGCCGCACAGACCGACATGAAGCGGCTGCTTGCATATTCGTCGATCGAGAACATCGGCATCATCGTGGCCGGCATTGCGCTCACCATTCTGTTCAGCGCGTACGACAAGCCGCTGGTCGCCGCGATTGCGCTCACGGCCGTCCTGTACCACTGCCTGAACCACGCGTTCTTCAAGAGCCTGCTGTTCCTTGCGACCGGTTCGGTGCTGCACGCGACGCACGAACGAAGCCTGGGCAAGCTCGGGGGACTGATCCACCGCATGCCTTGGGTGGCGTGGCTTGCGCTCGTCGGCACGCTCGCGATTGCCGGCTTGCCTCCCCTCAATGGCTTCGTGTCCGAGTGGCTGCTGCTGCAGGCGTTTCTCTTCACGCCCTCACTGCCGCAATCCACGGTCAACATGCTCGTGCCGGTCGCGGCAGCCGCGCTCGTACTCGCCGTCGCGCTCGCCGCGTACGTCATGGTCAAGTTCTACGGCGTCATCTTTCTTGGGCGTCCGCGCGAGCCGCACCTCGCCTATGCCCAGGACGCCGGGCGTCCCGAACGGATCGCGCTGGCTTGGCTTGCCGTCGGATGCGTCCTGCTCGGACTCTTTCCCAGCACCGTTATTCGCGCGATCGATCATGTCAACGCCCTGCTGCTCTCGACAACGGTGAGCCGTGCCGGCGAATCGAATTGGCTCCTTCTCGCGCCGATCGCGACAGACCGCTCGAGCTACAGCCCGCTTGTTGTGCTCGCGGTGATCATCGCGGTGGTGCTCATCACCATGAACGTGGTCCGCCGCGTGTGGCACGGACGTTCGCGCCGCGCGCCGCCGTGGGATTGCGGTTTCCCGCTGCAGACCCCGCGGATGCAGGACACTGCCGAGGGGTTCGGGCAGCCGATCCGCCAGGTCTTCGAGCCCTTCTTCAAGATGGAGCGCCATCTGCCCTCCCCATTCGATGCCAAGCCCCGTTACTACGTACGCGCCAGTGATCGCCTCTGGGACTGGCTGTACGTGCCGATCGCGCGCGTCGCCGAGACGCTCGCGCGCATCACGGGCCTCATCCAGCAGGGACGCATCGCCGTGTACCTGACCTACAGTTTCATCACGCTGCTCGCGCTGCTTTTTTTCGTGCGATGAGTGTTCGCTCCACATGACGATTGCCAGTCTACTGTCCCAGTTGTTGCAGGTAGCCGTCGCACTCGCGCTCGCGCCGCTGCTGGTGGGCTGGGTGAACCAGTGTCGCGCATGGCTGCAGAACAAGCGGCCCCCGCCGCTCTTTCTGCCTTACCGCACGATTCACAAGCTGTTCGTGAAGGACGCCGTGATCGCCGACAACGCGTCCGCGATCTTCCGGCTCACGCCCTACATCGTCTTCGGCGCGATGTGCTGCGCGGCGGCGATCGTGCCGTCACTTGCTACCGATCTTCCGTTCGCACGCGCGGCGGACGCCATTGCCCTCGTCGGCTTGTTCGCGCTCGCGCGAGTCTTCATCTCGCTCGCTGCCATGGACATCGGCACGTCGTTCGGATCGCTCGGTGCACGTCGCGAGATGTTCGTGGGCTTTCTCGCCGAGCCGGCGCTCCTGATGGTGCTCTTCACTGCTTCGCTGATTTCGGGGTCGACATCACTGCCGACCATCGTCGACACGCTCGCGCACCGAGAGCTGGCCATCTATCCGAGTCTCGCATTCGCTGGTGTGGCGTTCACGATGGTCTCGCTGGCCGAGAACGCGCGGATACCGGTCGACAATCCGGCGACGCACCTCGAGCTCACGATGATCCACGAAGCGATGATCCTCGAGTATTCGGCGCGGCATCTGGCACTCCTCGAGTGGGCGTCGGCGCTGAAGCTGTTCAACTATTCGTGCATCGGCCTTGCATTGTTCTTCCCGTTTGGCATCGCCGAAGGAACGGACGGCCTCGCCATGCTGGGCGCGGCGCCGGCGCTGATCCTGAAACTCGCAATTGGCGGCGCCGCGCTGGCGCTGATTGAAACGCTGTCCGCCAAGATGCGGATCTTCCGCGCACCGGAATTCCTCGGTACCGCATTCCTGCTCGCCGTCCTCGGCATGCTCGTCAACCTGCTGCTCGGAAGTTAGGACCTGGTTTCCTGATGAGCGCTATTCCTCTCGGGCACCAGCTGATCAACCTTTTCGCGGCCGTGCTGCTGCTGCTCGCGTTCGCAATGCTGTCACAGCGTCGGGTCGTGTCGCTCGTCGATCTCTTCGCGGCGCAAGGGCTCGTCCTCGCGATGTCGACTGCCGTGGTCGCCTATACGACGAACCAGCCGCATCTGTACGAGTCGGCTGCGCTCACGCTCGTGCTGAAGGTGTTCGTGTTGCCGTGGCTCCTCTACCGGCTCATCCGGCGCCTCGACGTGCGATGGGAGTTCGAGGGTCTGATAAACATTCCGACGACGATGCTGATCGGCATCGTCCTCGTCGTCGTGTCGTTCAATCTGGCGTTGCCGATCTCCGAGCTTGCGAGCACCGTCACGCGCTCGACGCTAGGCATCGCCATTGCATGCGTCATGCTCGCGTTCCTGATGATGATCACGAGGCGGAAAGCGCTGTCGCAGGTCATCGGGTTTCTCGCCATGGAAAACGGCCTGCTGTTCGCGGCGACGAGCGCGACATACGGCATGCCGATGGTCGTCGAGCTCGGCATCGCGCTCGACGTGCTTGTCGGCATGCTGATCCTCGGCGTGTTCTTCTTCCAGATCCGCGAGCAGTTCGACAGTCTCGATCTCAAGCATTTCGAGCAGCTGCGCGATGACGAATAGGCGCCGCGCACGCGGCCGGCTCCTGCGGAAATGATCGAGATCCTCCTCGTCCTCGCGCTGCCCGTTGCAGGAGCCGCGGTCCTGGCGCTCGTCGGCCACCGCGCTTACGCGCCGCTGGTCAACGTCGTCACCAGCATGCTCACGTTCGTTGCTTCAGCCGTACTGACGGCGCGCGTGATCGAACAGGGGCCGTTGCTCGTGATGAGCAAGCAATTCCTCGTCGACCCCTTCAACGTGTTCCTGGTCGCGTTGACCGCGTTCGTCGGCATGACCACGGCCGTTTTCTCTCATCCTTACATGCGCATCGAGGAACAGCACGGACGTCTGACGCCCGCACGCTTGCGCCTCTACCACAGCATGTTTCAGCTCTTCATGTTCACGATGCTGCTCGCGCTCACCACGAACAACGTGGGCATCCTGTGGGTCGCGATGGAAGCAGCGACGCTCACGACTGTGCTGCTCGTGTCCCTGTATCGCACGCCCGCGAGCCTCGAGGCCGCATGGAAATACTTCATCCTGTGCGGCGTGGGCATTGCGCAGGCGCTGTTCGGCACGATCCTGCTGTACTTCGCGGCCGAGAAGCTGCTCGGCGCGGGCGGCGGTGCGCTGCTGTGGACCGAGCTCAACGACGTACGCGCGAGCCTCGAGCCCACGGTCGTCTCGCTCGCTTTCGTATTCCTGCTCGTCGGCTACGGGACGAAGGTTGGGCTCGTGCCGCTGCACAACTGGCTTCCCGATGCACATGCCGAAGGACCGACGCCGGTTTCCGCCGTGCTTTCCGGCCTGCTGCTGAACGTCGCTCTCTATGCAGTCGTGCGGTGCAAGGTGCTGGTTGACGGCGCGCTTCCGGACGCGTTCGCGAAGAACCTGATGGTCGGCTTCGGATTGCTGTCCGTCGTCGTCGCCGCGCTGCTCCTGTCGCGCCAGAAGGACATCAAGCGCCTGTTCGCGTATTCGTCCATCGAGCATATGGGCATCGTCACGTTCGCCTTCGGCATCGGCGGACCGATCGCGAATTTCGCCGGCCTTTTGCACATGACCGTTCACTCGCTGACGAAGTCGGCCATCTTCTTTGCCGTCGGCCACGCTGCCCAGAAGACCGGCACGCAAGTGATGGACGAGATCCGCGGTCTCGTCACGATCAGTCCGATGATCGGCTGGGGACTTGCGCTCGGTGCGCTCGCGATCCTCGGCATGCCGCCGTTCGGCGTGTTTGCGAGCGAATTCCTGATCCTGACGACGGCGATGCGTGAGCAACCGTGGGCGACACCGTTTCTCCTTGCAGCGCTCGGTCTTGCCTTTGCTGCCGTGTTCTCGAAAGTCCAGCCGATGGTGTTCGGGGAAACGAACGCCATGCGCCTGCCGGTGCGTCCTGCGATGATTCCCGTGTTCGCGCATCTCGCCATCGTGCTCATGCTCGGCTTGTGGATTCCACCTTTTCTCGCCGACTGGTATCGCAGTGCGGCGCGACTGATCGGATGAACGTCGCCCCGCTTGGACTCTCTGCCGGCATGCTGGCCGCCGGCGTGCCGGGGCAGCGCGCGCAGGTGAGCTCCGGACAGCTGCTGACCGCGTGCCGTCTCGCCTGGGAGAACGACGCGCGGCTCGTCGCGCTCTGGGCCAGCGACGATCGCGACCGCCATCGCGGTTTCACCGTCCGGGTCGTTGTCGAGGATGCCGACGGCCTCACGCTGCTCGAACACACGTTGCTGCATCCGGACGCGCGCTATCCGGATCTGACGCCGATCTTTGCTGCCGCGAACCGGATGCAGCGCGCCACGTATGACCTGCTTGGCGTGGCGGCGGAAGCGGATGATCAGCGCCCGTGGCTTTGGCTTGCGAGCTGGCCGATCGACCAGTTCCCGCTGCGTCGCGATTTCGTCGCCTCCCCAAAGTGGCAGCCCGGCCAGGAGGAGTACGACTTCGTCAAGGTCGAGGGCGATGGCGTGCACGAGATACCGGTCGGACCCGTGCACGCGGGCATCATCGAGCCCGGCCATTTCCGATTCCAGATCGTCGGCGAGAAGGTGCTGCGGCTCGAGGAGCGGCTCGGCTACACGCACAAGGGCATCGAGAAGCGGTTTGAATCGATGTCGTTGCTCGATGGTGCGCGCCTTGCGGGTCGCGTATCCGGCGACAGCACCGTCGCCTATGCGTGGTCCTATGCGCAAGCCGTCGAATGCATCGCCGAGACGGCAGCGCCGCTGCGCGCCGCGTGGCTGCGCGCGCTGTGCCTCGAACGCGAGCGACTCGCGAACCACCTCGGCGACCTTGGTGCCCTCGGCAACGACGGCGGCTTCGCATTCGGCCTCGCCCAGTTCTCGCGCTTGCGAGAGAACATGCTTCGCACCAACGCAGCCGCCTTCGGGCACCGGCTGCTGATGGACGTGGTCGTACCCGGCGGCGTCGCGCACGACCTCGCGCTCGAGCATGTGCATGCCATGCACGACGAGGCGCACCGGATGCGACGCGAGATCACGCTGCTGCGCGATGTCTACGACGAGCATGCCGGTTTGCAGGACCGCTTCCGGACCGCGGGCCGCGTGAGTCCCGAGCTCGCGACAAAGCTTGGCCTGCTTGGCCTTGCTGCACGCGCGAGCGGGGTGGCGCACGACGTGCGCTGCGACTTTCCGTCGCCGCCGTATGATGCGCTCGCCGTTCGAATCGCCGTGCAGCAGGACGGAGACGTCGCCGCGCGCGTCGCAGTCCGCTTCGACGAAGCGCTCGAATCGGCACGATTGATCGCGGTTATTACGGCGGCATTACTTGATCCGCAAACGTCCGGCGAGATCCGGTCAAGCGTTGATGAGCCCGCCGAAGGCCGTCTCGCCGTCGGTTACGTCGAGGGATGGCGCGGGCCGATACTGATTGCGCTCGAAAGTGGGGCGAACGGAACGATAAGGCGCTGCCACCCGCAGGATCCTTCGTGGTCGAACTGGCCCGTGCTCGAGCATGCGGTGATCGGAAACATCGTTCCGGACTTTCCGCTGATCAACAAGTCGTTCAACCTGTCGTACAGCGGCCATGATCTGTAGCAGCGGCGATGATCTTCAGCTGCCCGATGCAACACGGCGATTGCATCGCGACGTGATCGACTCCACCACGTAAGCATTCCAGACCATGTTCGCCGTTTTGCGCCAGATCATCCGCATCGGCATCATCAGCGAGCCGCCTCCGAAAGCGGCCGACGAGGACGTCGTCGTTGTCCGGCTACAGCAGCAGATTCTCGCGACGCTCGGCCGCGCGCTGACGATACGCCACGTGGACGCCGGCTCGTGCAACGCGTGCGAGCTCGAAGCGCACGCGCTGATGAACCCGTACTACAACATCGAGGGCCTCGGCATTAAGTTCGTCGCCAGCCCCCGCCACGCCGATGCTCTGCTCGTGACCGGCCCGGTGACCAAGCACATGGTCATCGCGCTCGAGCGCACGTTCGCGGCGACGCCCGAGCCGAAGCTCGTCATCGCTGCGGGTGAATGCGCGTGCGGTCGAGGGATCTTCCCCGAAAGCTACGCAACGATCGGATCGGTTGACAAGCTGCTCCCTGTGGACGTCGCCATTCCCGGCTGTCCACCGTCACCGGCGGCCCTCCTGCGCGGCATTCTTGCCGCCATCCATGCTGCCCCGCCGCTCGACAACGCACATCTCACACTCGGCCGAGCCCAGCTGGGGGGCGACGAAAGGCCGCAAGTCTCCGACGCCAATGCGCGTCCGGCGGCCGCAGGTGTCGCAAACCGCGGCGCACCGGTAGACTAGCGCGCCGCCCGACTCACTCGAAGGCGGCGCGAGCGGCCGATACCTAAGGGCGCCGCCAGGCGGCACGCCGCAGCGGCTCAGGCG
>JBKPOL010000239.1:0-2386 GCA_046733075.1 Pseudomonadota bacterium
GCCTACGATGACGATGCGGCTCCACGGCAGCACAACGCCCGTCAGCACTTCGACGCCCCCAGCCATCCAGGACGGGTACTCCACCTGCACATTCTGGGCACCGAACAGCCTGCGCACGCTCTGGAGCAGGATCAGCGACAGCCCCCACGTCGCAAGCAGCGTTTCGAGCGGCCGTCCATAGAGGTGGCGGATCACGGTTCGCTCGAGCGCCATGCCGACGAGCGAGCTCGTCGCGAACGCCGCCGGCACCGCGCAGACGAGGTAGAGGTCGAAGGCATTCGGCGCGTAGTGGCGAAAGAGGTTCTGCACCACATACGCTGCGTAGGCACCGAGCATGATCAGCTCACCGTGTGCCATGTTGATGACGCCCATCAATCCATACGTGATTGCAAGACCGAGCGCGGCCAGCAGAAGAATGGAGCCGAGCGAAATGCCGGAAAACACGCGCGCCACCGCGTCACCACGCGCAAGGCGCGACTCGACGACACGGAGCGACTTCGCAGCCTCCGCGCGGAGCGCGTCGTCCGGCTCGGCAAAGCGGTCGCCGTTGCGTGCGAGGAGTCCCTCGAGCAGCGTGCGCGTGGCGACCTGATCGCTATCTGCGAGCGCGCGAATGGCGGCAAGTCGCGTATCGCGGTCGGTGCTTGCAAGCTGGATCGCGGCGCGCGTCAGCGTGAGCGACGCGAGGACCTCGGAATCGCGCTCGCGGGCCAACGCGGCGTCGATCGCCGGCAATGCAAGCGCATCCGGGTCCGCCGCCAGCGCCTTAGCCGCAGCCATGCGGACCGCGCGCTCGGGTGAGGCAAGGCGCAGCGCACCGATCGCGCCGTCGAGCGTGCGACGCAGCCGGTTGTTGACGATGATCTCGTCGATGTCCGGCGCAGGTGTTGCAATGGGTGCGCCGGTGGCTGCGTCGACCAGCCGGTCGCCGTCGACAAGAAAGACGCGCTCGCCGGCGGAGTCGCGGCGTGCGGCGCCGTCCCGCCATGCTTCGAGCACGGGCAGCGCACGCGCATCGCCGCTCGCCACGAGCGCCGCGATCGCCGCATCGCGAACGTCGCCGTCGCCGAACGCCAGGTCGCGAATGATGTCGGGCGCGATCGCCATGGCGCGCGCAGAACAGCACCCGAAGGCGAGGGCGAGGACGACCCGGCGGGCGGTCGCGGACAGGCGGGTCAGGCAGTGCATCGCTCGCGGCTCCGAAACGCTTGATCAGCCGATCGGTAGGCAGCGATGGGTCCGATGCCATGCGATCGTCGGCAGTTCACGTGATCGGACGCCACGCGGCCGACAGGAGGCCGCATGGCGTCTTCTCGTCCTACATCGCTTCGGGACCGTCCTTCTTCTTCTCGTTGCCAGGGATGTAGGGGCTCCACGGTTGCGCACGGATCGGGGAAGGCGTCTTCCACACGACGTTGAACTGCCCGTCGGCTTTCACTTCGCCGATCATCACCGGCTTGTGCAGGTGATGGTTGCGCTCGTCCATCTTGATGGTGAAGCCATCGGGTGCCTTGAACGTTTGCCCGCCCATCGCGACGATTACCTTGTCGGTCTCGAAGCTCTTCGCCTTTTCGACCGCCTGCTTCCACATGTGAATACCAACGTACGTCGCTTCCATCGGATCGTTGGTCAGCGGCTTGTCCGCGCCCGCCAGCTTCTTCGCTTTGGCGTACGCCGCCCATTTCTTGCGGAACGCGTCGTTCTCCGGATTCTTGACCGACATGAAATAGTTCCAGGCAGCGAGATGACCGACGAGCGGTTTCGTATCTACGCCGCGCAACTCTTCTTCACCGACCGAGAACGCGACGACCGGCACGTCCGTGGCTTTCAGGCCCTGGTTGCCGAGTTCCTTGTAGAACGGCACGTTGGAGTCGCCGTTGATCGTCGATATCACCGCCGTCTTGCCGCCGCCGGCGAACTTCTTGATGTCCGCCACGATCGTCTGGTAATCAGCGTGACCGAACGGCGTGTACTTCTCGTCGATATCCTTGTCGTCGACACCCTTCGAGTGGAGGAACGCGCGCAGGATCTTGTTCGTCGTGCGCGGATACACGTAGTCGGTACCGAGCAGCACGAAGCGCTTGGCGCCACCGCCGTCCTTGCTCATCAGGTACTCCACCGCCGGGATCGCCTGCTGGTTCGGGGCCGCGCCCGTGTAGAAGACGTTCTTCGACAACTCTTCGCCCTCGTACTGCACCGGATAGAACAGGAGGCCGTTCAACTCCTCGAACACGGGCAGGACCGACCTGCGCGACACCGAGGTCCAGCAGCCGAACACCGCGGCGACCTTGTCCTGGGTGATGAGCTGGCGGGCCTTCTCGGCGAACAGCGGCCAGTTCGAGGCCGGATCGACCACGACCGGCTCGATGGGACGGCCCAGCACCCC
>JBKPOL010000240.1:0-9009 GCA_046733075.1 Pseudomonadota bacterium
GTGTCATGCAGCCGATGTTGGCGGACGCGATCACCTGGGGTCGCTCGGCCGTCAGGGCGCGGAGCTTGTTCTCCTTGAGCTGTCCGGCGAACTCCGGCTGCAGGATCGAATACGTGCCGGCGGAACCGCAGCACAGGTGTGCGTCGGGCACATGCACGAGCGTATAGCCCGCGTCGGCAAGCAGTCGCTCGACCTCTCCGCGGATCTTGAAGCCATGCTGCAGCGTGCACGGCGGATGGAACGCGAGCGTGCCCCGCTTCGGTGAAGTCGAGATCAACGGCGCGAGCCGTTCCCATTCGGCGGCAATGACCTCGCTCGGGTCGCGCGTCAGTGCGGTGATGCGCGCCGCCTTCGCTGCGTACGCCGGATCGCCTGCGAAAACGTGCTCGTAATCGCGCAGCATCACACCGCATCCGGTCGCGGTCATGACGATCGCCTCGGCCCCGCGCTCGATGTGGGGCCACCATGCATCGATATTGCGCCGGGCGATCGCCCGTGCTTCGTCGTGCTCGGCCATGTGATAGGAGATTGCGCCGCAACAGCCGCCCCCTTCGACGCCGATGGCCGAAATGCCTGCCCGGTCCAGAAGGCGCGCAGTCGCGGCATCGATGTTCGGCGCAAGCGAGGGCTGAACGCATCCGAGTGCGATCACGATGCGACGTGAATGACGCGGCGCGGGCCACGCGCCGCGCGCGCGTTGTTGCCCGGGGATCGCCGATGCCAGCGCGCGGGGCAGGAACGGCCGGGCGAGGCGCCCGAGCGTCAGCGCCGCGCCGAACAGCGACCGCGACAGCAGGCTCCGGCGCAACGCCGCCCGACGCGCCGCATCGACCGGCGTACGCAACACGCGCTCCTCGACGTACTTGCGACCGATGTCGACCAAGCGCCCATAGCGGACGCCCGACGGACACGTCGTCTCGCAGCTCCGACACGTCAGGCAGCGGTCGAGATGGAGCTGCGTGCTTCCGCTCACTTCCTCGCCTTCGAGGGCCCGCTTGATCAGGTAGATGCGCCCGCGCGGGCCGTCGAGCTCGTCGCCGGTCAGCTGGTACGTCGGGCAGGTCGCCGTGCAAAAGCCGCAATGCACGCATGCGCGGAGGATCGAATCGGCGTCGCGTCCCTCCGCGGTCGCGAGGACTTCAGGCAGCAGATGCGTTTCCATTAGGGTCCGTTGATCGCTATGACGGGCGTCGAGCCGAGGTTACAACGTCGGGTACATGCGTCCGCGATTCAACACGCGATGCGGATCGAAGACCTGTTTCAGCCGCGTGTGCAACTCGAGCACCGTGGCGGACAGCGGCTGGAACGCCCCGTCTGACTTGTGCGCGCTGCGATAGCGCGTCGCGTGCCCGCCGTGTTTCGACGCCCACGCACGCATCGACGCGGCGACCGAGCGATCGCCGGTCACCACCCACCGCAATGCACCGCCCCATTCGATCAGCTGCTCGCCGGCGAGATTCGACCACGGCGCAGTCGACGGCACGGAAAGCCGCCACAACGCCGCGTCCTCATGTACGGGCGCGAAGTAGTCGAGCGTCTGATCCCGGAGGCCGCGCCAGAAATCCACCGCGTCCATCTCCGTGCCGCCGATCGTCCGGGTTGCGTTCTCGAGCGCGGCCGGCGCGCCCGACAGTCGCACCGAGAGGCGACCGCCGCGAAAGCACGTCGCCGAAATCGGCAGCGGCTTGCTGCCCCATTCGTTCATGAGGCGTAGCGCTTCGGCAGCGTCGCAGTCGACGATGCGCGTCGTCTCGGCCTTCGGGCGCGGAAGGCACTTCAGTGAAACTTCGGTCAGAACACCGAGTGTGCCGAGTGCGCCTGTCATCATTCGGGATACGTCGAAGCCGGCCACGTTCTTGATCACCTGTCCGCCGAACGCCAGCGCCTGGCCCGTGCCGTCGACAATGCGAACGCCGAGCACGAAGTCCCGGGCCGAACCGGCCGCAGCGCGTCTTGGCCCCGAAAAGCCCGCAGCGATGACCCCGCCAAGCGTGGTCGCGGCGCCATGGTGCGGCGGCTCGAAGGCGAGCATCTGATCGTGCGCGTCGAGGGCCGCCTCCACTTCGGCGAGGGGCGTCCCCGAGCGTGCGGTCATGACCAGCTCGGCGGGCGCGTAGGAGACGATGCCGGTCAGTTCGCGCACGTCGAGCGGTTCGCCGACGACCGCATCTCCGTAGAAGTCCTTCGTGCCGCCGCCGCGAATGCACAGTGCACGGTTATCGGCTGCGGCGGCGCGAATTCGGTCCTGAAGCCGCGCGAGGGGCTGTTGCTCCACGGGAAGGGTGAATGGCGTCCCGTACTAGGGCGACGCGATCTTGTCCCGATAGAGGTTGCGCGGCTCGTCGGCGTCGACGATCGTCGTCTCAGCAAGCGCCGCCCTTTCCCACTCGCGCAGGAAGGGATGCCCGAGCAGCGCGTCCAGGTACGCCCGCGCAACGCCTTCGACCTTGACGTCGTACGTCTGAAAGCGGAAGGCAACCGGCGCGTAGAAGCAATCGGCGATCGAGAAGCGACCGCAGAGGAACGCGCCGCCGCTGCCGAAACGCCGCCGCGATTCGTCCCAGATGTGCACGACGCGCGCGATGTCGGCCTCGAGGGGCTCCGACCACGGCCGGACGTCGACGCGCTCGCGAATGCACATCGTCATCTGGTTGCGCAGCGTCGAAAATCCGGAGTGCATCTCGGCGCTGATCGAGCGCGCCCATGCACGCGCGGCGCCGTCCGACGGCCACATCTCGGGATGTCGCTCGGCGAGATGACCCGCGATGGCGAGCGAATCCCAGACGATCACCTCGCCGTCGTGCAGGCAGGGAACGAGGCCGGAGGGCGAGAACGACAGGTTGGCGGGATTGGGCGCGCGTCCGACCAGCGGGACGGGCACTTCCTCGAACGGCTCCCCGGATAGCTTGGCCACGAGCCAGCCGCGCAGCGACCACGACGAGTAGTTCTTGTTGCCGATGTAAAGCTTCATCGCCATCACGACCTCGGGACCGTCTTGCCGGGATTGAGAATGTCGCGTGGATCGAGCGCTCGCTTGATCGTCTGCATCAGCGCCACCGCGTCGCCATGTTCTGCGACAAGCGCGTCGAGTTTGTGCACGCCGACGCCGTGCTCGCCGGTGCACGTTCCGCCCATGCCGATCGCTCGGGCGCTGACGCGCGCCGCGATCCCCTCCGCCTTGCTGCGCTCATCGGGTTGCGCCGGATCGAACAGCACCACGAGATGGAAGTTGCCGTCGCCCACATGGCCGACGATCGGCGCGATCAAGCCCGTCGTCGCGATATCCGCCTGCGTCTCCAGCACGCAATCGGTGAGCCGCGAGATCGGCACGCACGCGTCAGTGGCGAACGCCTGCTTGCCGGGCGCGAGCGCGAGCGCTGCGTAGTACGCATTGTGGCGCGCCTTCCACAGTCGGGAGCGATCCTCAGGCCGGGTTGCCCATTGGAACTCGTTGCCCCCGTGGTCCGCGCAAATCGACTGGACGATCTCCGACTGCTCGCGCACGCCTGCCTCGGTGCCGTGAAACTCGAAGAACAGCGTGGGCTTGGCCGCCAATTCGGTGAGCTGCGAGTAGCGGATGCACGCGTCCATCTGGACATCGTCGAGCAGTTCGATTCGGGCAACGGGAATGCCGAGTTGCATCGCGACGATGACCGTGTCGACAGCACCCTTCAGATGCGGGAACTGGCAAACGGCCGCTGAAATCGCCTCGGGCAGGCCGTAGAGGCGCAGCTGGACTTCCGTGATGATGCCGAGCGTGCCTTCCGAACCGACGAAAAGACGCGTCAGGTCGTAACCGGCGCTCGATTTCCGTGCACGGTTGCCGGTGCGAATGATCGAGCCGTCAGCGGTGACGACGGTGAGCCCGAGCACGTTCTCGCGCATCGTTCCATAACGCACTGCATTCGTGCCCGATGCCCGTGTCGACGCCATGCCGCCGAGGGTCGCGTTGGCGCCGGGATCGATCGGAAAGAAGAGCCCCGTGCCTTTCAATTCGCCGTTCAATTGTTCCCGGGTGACGCCGGCCTGGACGCGGCAATCGAGGTCCGCATCGTTCACCTCGAGCACGCGGTTCATCTGCGACAAGTCCATGCACACGCCGCCGTAGAGCGCGGCGACGTGCCCTTCCAGCGACGTGCCCACGCCGAAAGCGATCACCGGAATGCGCGCCGCATGGCAGAGCCGGACGATGGCCGCCACTTCCTCGTTGGTCTGCGGAAACACCACGACATCCGGCATGCCGGCATCGGCCAGCCCTTCGCCATGCGAGTGCTGAACGCGCACCGCATGTGTCGTGATGGCGCGATCGCCGTACGCCTTGCGCAGTTGCTCGGTGATGGCAGCAACGTCCGCTGCCTCGGGCCTTGCGCGCGCCTTTGTCGTGGAGGACATCTTCATCACTTCCTTTAGAAACGCGGCAGCTCGGGATGCGCAAGCTGTCCCTGATGCACGTGCATGCGGCCGAATTCCGCGCACCGCGCAAGCGTCGGCACACCCTTGCCCGGGTTCAGCAAGCCCTGTGGATCGAATGCGCGCTTGATGCCGAGAAAGCGCTCGAGCGCGGCCGGCGGAAACTGCGCGCACATGCCGGCGATCTTCTCGATGCCAACGCCGTGCTCGCCGGTGATCGTTCCGCCGACGTCGATGCAGAGTTGCAGGATGCGATCGCCGAACTCGATCGTGCGCTCCTTGTCGCCGGGCTTGTTCGCGTCGAAGAGAATCAGCGGATGCAGGTTTCCGTCACCGGCGTGAAAGACGTTCGCGCACGGCAAGCCGAACTCGCGCGACCACGTTTCGATCTGCCGGAGGATTCGGGGAAGCGCCGCGCGCGGGATCGTCCCGTCGATGCAGTAGTAGTCCGGCGAGATGCGGCCCACGGCGGGAAAAGCCGCTTTCCGGCCCGACCAGTAAAGCAGTCGCTGGGCCTCGTTCTCGGAGACGCGAATCTCGGTTGCGCCGCTCGACTTCAGCACGGACGTGATCTCGGTCATCTCGGCCGCGACTTCAACCGACGTTCCGTCCGCTTCGACGA
Source organism: Pseudomonadota bacterium (assembly GCA_046733075.1). Classification (GTDB taxonomy): domain Bacteria; phylum Pseudomonadota; class Gammaproteobacteria; order Burkholderiales; family Casimicrobiaceae; genus VBCG01. The sequence continues at coordinate 5,033 of JBKPOL010000240.1, forward strand.
GCAGCACCGCCGCCGCATCCAGCGGGTAATCGGCGTGCACGAACTGCTCAACGGCCCGCGTCGCTTCGCGATCCATCATCTCGAGGCCGCCGGGAATGATGCCCGCGCCGATCACCGCAGCCACGGCCGCTCCGGCCTTTTCCAGGTCGTCGAACGCGGCGAGCGCGACTTGCGCGAGTTCCGGCTTCGGCAACAGCTTCACCGTGATCTCCGTGATGACGGCGAGCAGTCCTTCACTCCCGGTAATGAGCGCGAGCAGGTCGTACCCCGGCGCGTCGAGCGCCGCGCTGCCGAACTCGACGATTTCGCCGGTGATGAGCACCGCGCGCACCTTGCGCACGTTGTGCACCGTCAGGCCGTACTTGAGACAGTGCACACCGCCCGCATTCTCCGCCACGTTGCCGCCGATCGAGCACGCGATCTGCGACGAGGGATCGGGGGCATAGAAGAGACCGTAGGCTGCAGCGGCTTCGGAAATCGCGAGATTGCGAACACCGGGCTGCACCGTTGCGGTACGCGCGACGGGGTCGACGCCGAGGATGCGGCGGAACTTGGCGAGCGAGAGCACGATGCCGTCGCGTGCGGGAAGCGCGCCTCCGGAAAGGCTCGTTCCGGCGCCGCGCGCGACGACGGGTATTCGCGCGGCGTGACAGAGACGCAGGATCTCGACAACCTGTGCCTCGGTCTCCGGCAACACCACGGCGGCCGGCTGTTCGCGATAGAGCGTGAGCCCATCGCACTCGTACGGCCGCGTATCCTCCGCGGCCGTCAGCAGCGCTGACGAAGGAACGAGCCGGGCAAGCGCTGCGGTGAAGGCGGAATCGAGCATAGGGCGCGGATAGGGGGAGCGGCGCTCGACGAACCATTCGGGCGAGCACCTTCAGGAACGATTATTTCACACGCACTCTCCGTGCCGATCGCGCCTTGCCTCTTACGCGCACGGGCCCCAATCTCGGGTTGTGCCTGGGCTGCTAGAATCCCGCCCCACTTCGACGGGTTGGCGCGCGCCGCGCGCGGTGGTTTTCCTAAAGGATTGACGATGCGTACCTATCGCTTCTTGCTTGCTGTTGCGGCGTGCGTGGTTGCCTTCGCGCAGCCCGCGCTCGCGCAGACCGCGCTGCGGATGAACATTTCGATCGCTCAGAACTCGCACTACGGCGTCGCGATCGACGCGTTCGCGCGCGAAGTCGAGGCGCGCACCAACGGCCGCTACAAGGTTCAGAACTTCTATTCGGGCGCACTCGGGGCCGAACGCGAGTCGATCGAGGCGTTGCAGCTCGGAACGCTCGATTTGACGATGACTTCGACGGGACCAGTGCCGAACTTCGTTCCCGAGACCGCGATCCTCGACATTCCGTTCCTGTTTCGCGATTACGCACACGCGCGTGCCGTGCTCGACGGACCGATCGGCCAGGAGATGCTGCAGAAGTTCGATGCGAAAGGCATTCACGCACTCGCGTGGGGCGAGAATGGCTTTCGCAACATGACGAACAGCAAGCGCCCGGTAAATGCGCCCGAGGATTTGAAGGGGCTCAAGATGCGCACGATGGAAAACCCGGTGCACATCCAGGCGTATCGCGCGTTCGGCATCATTCCGACGCCGATGGCGTTCACGGAAGTCTTCACGGCGCTGCAGCAGGGCACCGTCGACGGGCAGGAGAATCCACTGTCGGTGATCACGGCCGCCAAGTTCGACCAGGTGCAGAAGTACCTGACGCTGACCGGCCACGTCTACTCCCCGGCGCTCATCCTCATGAGCAAGGCGCAATGGGACAAGCTGTCGGCGGCCGACAAGCAGGCGTTCAACGACGCGGCGAAGGAAGCGGTCAAGGCCAATCGCGCGCGCATCGACGACGACGAACGGAAAGCCGTCGCCGATCTTCGAGCGAAGGGCATGCAGGTCGTTGAGAACGTTGACAAGGCGAAGTTCCAGGCAGCGCTCGGGCCGACGTTCGCCGAATTCGGGAAGAAGTTCGGCCAGGAGAACATCGACCGCATCAGGAATTACAAGTAGCACCACGCAAAGTCTTGATCGCAACTTGCGCACCGCGCAAAGTTTCGGTCGCGGAAAGGGCCGGTGCGTATTCTGCTGCAGCGCCGACTGCCCTCCTCCGGCAGGTCGCCGCTCCCACGATACTTTGCGCGGGAGATTGTTTCCTCGGCCGGCTCGGGACGGCCCTTCGCGGGTCTCGTCGAAATGCGGCGGGCGGGTCGCTCGAGTCTCGCGCCATGGGCGCTCGCCGCTCGGTCACCCGCGAGATGTCGCACGCCTCCGTTTCTCCGCTCACCTATAACCAAATAGAGCGGGTAGCCACGCCGACAGCGCGGGGAAGAGCGACAAGAGCGCGAGCACGCCGAGCTGCGCCCACATGAACGGCCACAGTTCCTGGACAAGTCGTGCGAGCGGCACCTTCGCCACGATGGACGTCACGAACAGCAGTCCTCCCACCGGCGGCGTGATCATTCCCATCGTCAAGTTGACGACGACGATGATGCCGAACTGAAGATCGTTGATGCCGAGCGCGTGCGCGATCGGCGCGAGGATCGGCACCAGCACGACAATGCCCGGCAGCGGCTCGATGAAGATGCCAAACGCGAGCAGCAGCAGGTTGACGGCGAACAGGAAGGCGAGCGGAGAAAGGTGCATCGCCACGATCCACTCGGTGAGCTGTTGCGGCACCCGCGACACCGTCAGCACCCACGCGAACGCCGCCGACATGCCGACGATGATCAGCACCGACGCCGTCATCAGCCCGGAGCGCGCGAGGATCGCCGGGAGCATCCTCCATTCGAGCGTCCCGTAGATGGCGCGTCCTGCAAACAGCGCATAGAACACGGCAACGACGCTCGCCTCCGTCGGCGTGAACGCGCCCGATGCAATGCCGCCCAGGATCAGCACGGGCAATACCAGCGCCGGGAGCGCGCGCCACGTGTTTCTGACGTAGTCGCGCCATTGCAGACGCTCGCCCAGGCCGCGGTAGTTGCGTCGGACCGATATCACGTGATTGATGATGGCCATTGCCGCGGCGATGAGAATGCCGGGCACCACGCCGGCGATCAGCAACCCGACGAGATTGACCTCGGGATACGCGAGCGCATAAATGATCACGCTGATCGAGGGCGGAATGATCGGCCCGAGGATCGACGTCGCCGCAGTGAGCGCGGCCGCATACGCAGGCTCGTAGCCGTCGTCGCGCATCATGCGGATCATGATCGCCCCGGGTCCCGCGGCATCGGCGAGCGCCGAGCCCGAGATGCCCGAGAAGAACGTCAGCGTGAGGATGTTGGTGTGGCCGAGGCCACCACGAAAGCGTCCGACGAACTGCGACGCGAAGCGCAAGAGCACGTTCGAAAGCTCCCCGCCAGTCATGAGCTCGGCCGCGAGGATGAAGAACGGCACGGCCTCGAGGGCGAACAGGTCTATCCCCGAGAACAGGTACTTGGGGAGCGCCACCAACGGGACGTTCCCGTGCAGCATCGCCGCGAGCGTTGCACCGCCGAGGGCGAACGCCACCGGCACGCCGAGGACGAGCAATGCCACGCACGCCGTGAAGAGCACCGCTACCACGGGCGGCGCATCAGGAGCTGACCGGGCACGCGAACGCGCTCAGAGCTTCACCGCGTCGGCATCGAATTCGCCATCACCGAGCACGGCGCGGCGTGCGACGAACGCGCGCCCCATGACGACGAGATGAACCGTCATCAGCGCAAATCCGACGGGCATTGCAAGGTAGACGGCCCCGACCGGGATCTGCATGACGGGCGTGGTCTGCGCCCAGGTGAGCGTCGCGTAGCGAATGCCGACGACGATCATCACGCAGAAGAACACGAGCATCAGTCCGGCGATCGCCGCACGCAGCCCGATGGCCGCGCGCGGCAACGCATTCTCGAGCGACTCGATGCCGATGTGCCCGCCGTAGCGAAGCACGAGCCCCGCGCCGATGAACGTCAGCCATACCATCACGTAGCGCGAAGCT
>JBKPOL010000241.1:0-10896 GCA_046733075.1 Pseudomonadota bacterium
CCCGTTGTCGATCCGGGCGAAGGCGAGAAGGCGTTGGGCATGCTGATGCTGAAATATCCCGAACAGCGTTCCGCGCCGCCCACCCCGCCGTCGGTCGCCGACGTCCGCATATTTCGCGTGACGCCGATGGTAATCTCCGTGCTTGATTACTCCAAAGGCTTCGCACATACCGATCTCGTCACTTGCTGACGGGTGTCCGTAAGGTTGGAAGACGCTGGGTAATCGCGTCGCTCGCACACACCGTATCGGTGCCGGCCTGCGCGCGGTGCAGACCCCGGAGCGAGATCGGTCGGTTCCTAGTTTCGGCTCACCGCCGAGGACGAATTTCACTGCACTTCTGGCTGAAACCATTGCCCGGCTACACTACGTCGAGTTTTGAGCCAAGGGGACGGTCGTTACATGAACGAGGAAAAGATCAAGATACGCGTCACCGCGACGGGCCAGACGCTGGACGTCGTTGTTCTTAACAAGCGCCTGGATCGAATCGAGATCGTGCTTGGGGAAGGTGTGCACAACGTACGCTGCGAGCTCCTGCCGACACGCAATGCGTCCGCGTACGTAGGAAACGCGATGGGACGAGAAATCGTCTACGAACGCAGCCGCGAGGAAGTGAAGGGAGACCTGGCGCGGGCGGCTGGTTTTCGATGACACCGCGCAATGGTTGGCGAACGGCTCGCGTGCGGGTGAAAGCGTCTTCGCAACGTCATGTCCCGGCGCGACGTGAACGCGGTAAAACTGCGGTCCTATCCTGGAAGGGTTCGTGATGCCTAACATTGGCGCGCTGTTGAAGCAGGAAATTGCTCGACTTTCCCGGCGCGAGATCCGTGCCCAGACGATGACCGCGAAGAAGGCGTCGGCGCAGTATCGCCGCGACATCGCCGCGCTGAAGCGTGACGTGCAATCATTGAAGCGGCAGGTGGCCCTGCTTGCACGCCGGTCGCTTGGCAAACCTCCTGCCGCTCCCGATAACGCGGATGGCCGCAAATTGCGGTTCGTCGCGAAGGGGCTCCGATCCCAACGGAAGCGCCTGGGACTCTCAGCCGAGCGCTTCGCCAAATTGGTAAACGTAAGCGCGCAATCGGTCTATAACTGGGAGCAGGGGCACGCGACTCCCCGCGCAGAGCAGATCAAGGCGATCGCGGCGCTCCGAGGCATCGGCAAGCGCGAGGCCCAGGCGCGGTTGTCGCAAATGGATCGTCGGTGAGTTTGCCGCGAGTTCCAAGGTAACGACCTGGGCGCAACTCCATAGCAGTGCTGCGCAACTTCGATCGAATTACCGCAGTCGCTCCACGGCGCGAACGATCAGGTCTTCCGCCTTCGTCGCGTCGTCGATCACTCCGCCCAACGTGAAGAACGGGTGGATCATGCCGGGAAAGCAGACGTACTCGGTCTCCACGCCATCCTGGGCGAGTCGCTTCGCGTAGGCCTCGTTCTCGTCGACCAGCGGATCATGCTCGGCGCTGATGATCAACGCGGGCGCCACGCCTGCAAGCGATGGTCGAAGCAGGGGAGACGCTCTCCAGTCCGATCGCTGTGACCGATCGGGCACGTAGTGGTCGTAGAACCAGCGCAACGCGGCCGCGGTGAGCATGTAGCCGGTGGCGTTCCGCACGTAGGCGGGCGTCTCCCGCGTCAGGTCCGTCGCCGGATAGATCAGCACTTGTAGCGCGATGGCCGGTTTGCCTTCATCCCGGGCCTGCAATGCAACGACCGCCGCCAGCGTCCCGCCGGCACTGTCGCCGGCCACGACGATCCGCCGCGGATCAATCCGCAGCTTATCCGCGTTTGCAGCGCACCACGTGGTCGCGTCCCATGCATCATCGACTGCAGCGGGGAATTGATGCTCCGGCGCAAGCCGGTAATCGACGGATATGACCGTGCAGCCAGTCTTGAGCGCAAGGCGGCGGCACGTTGTGTCGTAACCCTCGAGGCTGCCCACGACCCAGCCGCCGCCGTGGAAGTAGATCAGCAGCGGCGAGACGGCTTGATCGTTGCGGGGCACGTACACCCGAGTGGGAATCGGGCCAGCCCCTCCCGGTATGTCCAGTTCCGTGACGGTTTGGACAGCGGGCCGAGGCGGCTGCAACTTCATGCGCTCCGCCGTGTACACGACTCTCAATTCCTGGGGACTGAGGCCAGTCGGCAGATCGCCTGCCAGCGCGATCGCGCGTGCGGCCTGGGGACTTAGGGTCACGGGGTTCTCCGTTGGTAAAGCCAGTGGCGGCGCTAATATATCAGGCTGACTTTGACATATCATGGACCCGATGACATATTGTCGACGTTGCTCGAGGCGGCGCCGCGACTCGCGCGGTTCCTTCCCTAACAGCGTTTGTCCGACATGAGGGGCAGCTAAATGACATCGCAATCGCGACGCACCTTCTTGCAGGGCGCAGCGGCCTTGACCGCGGTTGCGGGCCTTCCCGCGTCGGCGCAAACGCCTGTTCCGGTTCGCGTTGCCAACCCAACGGCCGACGACGATCCCATCGGCGTGGCCGCAGCGCATTTCAGCAAGCGCGTGCGGGAAGTGGCCGGAAACGCCGCTGCGGTGCGCGTGTTCTCGCGCAGTGCGCTCGGTAACGAGAACGTCGCACTCGAAGGCACGATCGCCGGGAACATCGACGTCGACATCGTCAGCAATACGGTGCTGAGCGGGCTCGTCCCCGAACTCGCGGTGCTCGACGTGCCCTATGGACTCACGAGTCCCGATCACGCATGGCGGGTACTCGACGGAGACATCGGCAGGAGTTTCAACGAGAAGATCCAGGCGAAGGGCGTGCGTGTCGCCGGTTGGGCGTACGCGGGAAGCCGGTGCCTGATGACCCGCAGCAAGTCGGTCAAGAACGTCGCCGATCTCGCGAACATGAAATTGCGGGTACCGAACAACCAGACGTACAACGACATCGCGAAGGCCTGGGGAACGATCGCGACGACGGTTCCTTGGCCCGAAACGTATCTCGCGCTCTCGCAAGGTGTCGTCGATGGCATCGAAACCGCGCCCGGTCCTTCCTACGACCAGAAGCATTATGAAGTTGCGAAGTACCTTGTTCGGACCGATCACCTGATCTATTTCCATTTGTGGGTCGTCTCCGAGAAGTCCTACCAGTCCTGGAGCCCACCGCTGCGTAACGCGGTGATGAACGCTGCGCAGGAGGCGGCGCTCATGAACCGCAAGTTGCGTCTCGAGCAGGAGCGCGGCGTCTACGAGGAGTTCTCCCGGAAGGGCGTGACGATCGTCCAGCCGAACCGCGACGAATTTGCTGCGAAACTGCGTCCGGTGCAGGACGCGGTGAAGCCGGACCTACTGCCGCTGTTGCAACGCATCCGGAGCGCCTGACGGTCGGCATCCGGTACGGCGGACCATGCACGATCTCGTCGGGCGGATCGCGGACGCCGTCCGGACCGCGGCCGGCGTCCTGCTGGTGATCGTCACGCTCGCCATGGCCGCGGTGATCCTCGGCCGCTACGTCGGCTTCGCTACCGCGTGGGCCGACGAGGTGGCCCGGATCGCCTTCGTCTGGAGCGCGAGTCTCGGAGCGGCTTCCGGAACGTACCGCGGCCTCAACTTCGCCATTCCGCTCATCGCGACGAATCGCTCCGGCAGGACGAAGCAGGTGCTGGAAAGCGCAATCGCAGTCACCGTCGTCGTCCTGTGCGCGCTGATGGTCTGGGCCACCAGCCAGTCGCTGCCGGTCGCGAGTCTTGCACGCCTGCCGGCGCTCGGCGTAACCGGCGCGTGGTTCCATGCGGCCATCGCGACATTCGCTGTTCTGACGGCGGCGTTCATGTGCGTCAAAGTGGTTACGCTATGGCAAGAACCGGTGTGAGAAACGGGACACGCGCATGGAATCGCTCGCGATCGGTGTAAGCGCCGCGCTGGCGCTGCTGGTCGGCGTGCCGATCGCTTATGTCATCCTGCTCGCGTGCTTCCTGATCATCGCGAGCGACCCGTTCGTGAGCCTCGGTGCAGTGCCGTCGATCTTCGTGCAGGGAATGGACTCGTTCATCCTGCTTTCGATTCCGCTGTTCGTGCTGGTTGGCGTGATCATGAATGCCGGCGGAATCAGCCAGCGGCTGCTCGATCTCGCCGTCGTGCTGGTCGGGCATCTGAAAGCCGGCATCGCACACGTGAACATCGTGGCCAGCATGATCTTCTCCGGCATGTCGGGCACGACGACGTCCGATGTGGCGGGTCTCGGTCGTATCGAGATCCCGATGATGGTGAAGGAAGGATTCCGGCCGGAGACCGCCGCCGTCGTCACTGCCGTATCGGCGACGATCGGCCCCATCATTCCGCCGAGCGTGCCGTTCATCCTGTTCGGCGCGCTGACCGGCACGTCCGTCGGGAAGCTGTTCCTGGGCGGCGTCATCCCCGGCGTGCTGCTCGGCCTGTGGCTCATGGCGGTCGTTGCCTGGCTCGCCCACCGCGGCGTGATTTCGTCGGTTCGCTACACGCGCGGGCGTGCGAGCTTCGCCAACATCTTGACGGCGGTGCGGCGCAGTGCATGGGCGTTGCTGACGCCGGTGATTCTGATCGGCGGCATGACGACGGGTTGGTTCACTGCCACCGAAGCGGCGGGCGTTGCCGTCGTCTATGCGATTTGCATCGTTCGGTTCATCTATCGGAGCGTGACGTGGCGTGAGCTTTTCGGGATGTTCTGCGAATCGGCGGAATACGTCGGCGTCATCATGGTGATCGTTGCCGCCGCGAGCGTATTCGGCTGGCTGGTGATCCAGGCGGGCGCGGCCGACATCTTCCTTGGGTTGATAAGATCGGCCGACCAGGGTCCGATGATGACGCTCGTCGTCCTCAACCTGATCCTGCTGGTGATGGGGATGTTCGTCGAGGCGACGTCGATGATCATTCTCCTCTCGCCGATCCTCGTGCCGCTCATCAAGCAGACCGGCGTCGATCCCGTGCACTTCGGCGTCGTATTCACGCTCAACATGATGATCGCGACCATCACGCCGCCGGTCGGCATTTGCGGCCTGATCGCGTCGCAGATCGCGGGTGTGTCGATGCAGCGCTTCACGCGCGAGGTCATCCCCTACGTCGTGGCGATGATCGCCTTCCTTTTTCTCATCCTTTTCGCCCCGCCTCTCGTCACCTTTCTGCCGAACCTCGTGTTCGGCTCGTAGCTGCGCACACCATCATGACGCCGCCACGCAAGACGTTGCGCGCCCAGGCGTACGAGCGGCTGGAGGAGCTGATCGTCACCCAGAAGGTGAAGCCGGGCTCGAGCGTTACGGAAGAGGACCTGGTGCAACTGACGGGCATCGGCCGCACGCCCGTTCGGGAAGCACTGCAACGCCTCGCGCGCGAAGGTCTCGTCTCGATCCGGCCGCGTGCTGCGATCGTCGTCCTGGAGATGACGCATAGGCGGCAACTCGAGTTGCTCGAAGCGCGGGCCGCGCTTCAGGAGCAGACCGTACGTCTGGCCGCGCGGCGGGCCGACGTCGACCAGCGGGCGAAGATGCTTCAGCTCGCGAAAGCGGTCGAGGATGCCGCCGCAATCGGCGACGGCGAGCTATACCTGCGGATCTCGCGCGACATTCATTCGAGCCTTTGCGAAGCTGCGCGCAATGAGTTCCTGCAACGGTTCATGGGGAGCCTTTACACGCTGTCACGTCAGTTCTCCTTCACGCATCTGCGCGAGGTGGACATTCCGCAGGCGGCCGGCATGCACGCGGCCATCCTGCGCGCAGTCGCGGCCCGTAACGAGGCCGGTGCCGCTGAGGCGTCGCAGCGAATGATGGCGTTCCTGTTGGAATTCACCGAGCACAGCCGGCGCAACGCGCCTGCGCGCCGATCCAAGGCGCCGGCGAAGCGTGGCAGGCGTGCTGCTCCATCCTCGGTGCGCCGTTGAGCGAGCGGCAGGACCAAAGGCGCTGCACCGTTGAGTGCGAGAAGCCGGCGAGCGGTTGCGTCAGTGCTGAGAAAAGCCGCTGACACCGCTGCGTCCGTGTTGTCGGGAACGCGTGACGCCGTTGCGTGGGTGCTTGGAGAAACGGTGACGTGTCGGTGCGTCAGTGCTGGGAGAAGCTGCTGACGCCGTTGAAATCGGTCCAGCACGTGACTGCGACCGGATAAGGGTCGCCGCGGTGCCAGAACGGAGCGCGGGCCTTCGGCACCACGTTGTAGCGCTGCGAACCAGGCGCATGGTCGATGACCTCGGTGGCCCCGATCCGCTGCGCGATCTCGCGCTTGCACAGGTGATCTTCGCGAAACAGCCAGATCGCGGCGACAACCACGCCGATCACCGCCGCGACCTTCAACGCCCGGAGGAACTCCATCCGGCGATTATTGCATCAGATCCGGAGGTCGGCACGAAGCGGCAAGGCGCTTGATTGACTGAACCGCGCGCGGCACGCTTGCAGAAGTCACGTTGCAACGGGCATCGTTCACGAGCGCGCACGCGCAAGGATGCGCATTGCCTTCGCAACGACGGGCCGGTCGACCATCCTCCCGTCGACCTGGACGGCGCCCGGGCTTGCATCCGCGGCCGCAACAACACGCTTCGCCCAGGCGATCTCGGCGTTTCCCGGCACGAATGCGGCGTGAATCGGTGCGACCTGCTTTGGATGAATGCACATCTTCGCGCCGAAGCCGCAGGCGCGCGCGAATCGCAGATCGGCGCGAAGCCTCGCCTCGTCGCCGATGTCGGCGGTCACGCCCGCGACAGGCGACGCGATGCCCGCTGCACGTGACGCGAGCGCAATGCGGCACGCCGGGTAAAGCAGTCCTTCGTCGCCTTCCGCCAAGTCAAGATCGACCGCGTAGTCGATCGTTCCGAAGGCGAGCCGCTGCACGCGAGTTGCGCGAGCGATCGAATCGAGCTCGATGATGCTCTTCGCCGTCTCGACGATCGCAATCACGAACCCCTCATCTGAAAGCGAAGCTGCGATGCGCTCGATCTGCAATGCGCTTTCCGCTTTCGGAAGCACGACGCCGCGCACCGCCGTCTCCCGGACGAGCGCCGCATCGGCGTCGAACCACGGTGTGCTTTCATCGTTGATTCGCAGCAGGATGCGGTCTCTTCCCGCGTTCGACGTGCGCATCCACGATGCAAACGCGGTTCGTGCGACAGCTTTGTCCGCGGGGGCCACCGCATCCTCGAGGTCCACGATCACAGCGCCCGCCTCGGATGAGAGTGCCTTTTCGAAACGGTCCGGTCGATTGCCGGGAACGAACAAGTAGGTGAGGGGCAGGGAATGGAAGTTGCTGCTCACGCGTGCTGGTTCCTCGTTCATGCGATTGAACGCCTCCTGGCTGCCGACGTGGACGCAGATCCGGCGCGATTCGACGTTGAATTACGGGACGACGGGCCTTGCCGCACGCCTCGAGCGCCCGTCGCTTTCGCTCATATTGCCTGCATTGTCCGCGGAGCGCGGCCTTACTTGCAAACGCGCGACGCGCTCGCAGCCTTTCATGCCGCTTTCAACCGCCGCTCCGCAGGCGTCACGGCGATCTTTCGAACGTGTCCGTCGCGGAGGGCACTCACCTCGACAATGCGTGCGATCCGATCTGCACCGAGCAATCGCATCAGGTCGTCCGCTCCCGTCACCGGATGGCCGTCGAGCGCGACGATGACGTCGCCGCGCAACAGGCCCGCGCAAGCACCGGGACCGCCGGGCTCGACGTCTTCGACGCGCACCGCCTGCGTGCCGGCGCCGATACGCAGCGCGATCCTCCTTGGCAGCGGAACCGTTTGCGCCGCAATGCCGAGTTGCGCGCGGCGCACGCGTCCATGAGCGACGAATTCGCCCACGACGAACTGCGCCGTGTTGCTCGAGACCGCAAAGCAGAGTCCCTGGGCGCCGCCGATCATGGCGGTATTGATACCGACGACGGTGCCGTTGGACGACACCAGCGGACCACCGGAGTTGCCCGGATTGAGTGACGCATCGGTCTGGATCACGTCGTCGATCAGTCGCCCGTTGCGCGACCGCAGCGAACGCCCGAGTGCCGACACGACGCCCGCCGTGACCGTCGATTCGAAACCGAGCGGATTGCCGATTGCGACGACCAGGTGGCCACGACGCACCGTGCTCGAATCGCCGAGGGCCGCTCTGCCTGTGCCGGAGGGCAAGTCGCTGCGGAGCAAGGCGAGATCGGTATCGGGGTCATCGCCGATCACGTCGGCGCGAGTGATTTCTCCATCGACGAGCGCCACGCGCACGCGTCTTGCCCCGTTGACGACATGGCTGTTCGTCACCACGAGCCCATCGGCGGCGATGATGACGCCCGAGCCGATACCGGCCCGGCGGTTTCCGTCGATGCCTTCGACGCGAACCACCGCCGGCCCCACGTCGTCGGCGATCTGCGCGACGATGCGCGAGTAGGCGTCGAGCGGCGCTTCCGGTTCGGTGCGATCTTGCGGGTGAAGAGGTGTGGACGATTTCATGACGAACCTTGACACTAGAGGACGATGATTCCAAGGCGCGCGGCGTGCGCGACGGCGTCTGTGCGGCCCGCGGCGTCGAGCTTGCCGATCAGCGAACCGACGTGAAACTTTACGGTATGCACCGAAATGCCGAGGCGTCTCGCAACGGCCTTGTTCGTGGCACCTTCGGCAAGCAACGCGAGCACTTCGCGCTCGCGCGGTGTGAGCGTCGACATCGAATGGTTGGCGCGAGCCTGAGCGACATGGCCGGTGTTGCCGCCCCATTCGCTATCAGCGGCTCGCGCGTCACCCGGCGCGAGGACCACGAGGTCGGCGGGTTCGCCGGACGTCACGAGCCGCAGGCCGGTGACATCGGCGAGGATCGCCACGACGCGATCGGCGAGATCCGGATCACCGATGTTCACGGCGATCGCGATCTCGCGCGTGCCCGAACGCTCGATCAAGCGTCGGGCCTCGCCGCGATCGTCACGTCGAATTGAACCGGTTCCCCAGCGCGCGTTGCGGTCAATCGGACGACGCTGCCGACGCTCTCGGGACCGAGGTCGCGTACCAAACTGCGCAGCGCACGAAGCGGTCGGCCATTCCATTCGACGACAATGTCACCTTGTCGAACGCCTGAAACTGCGCCGGGGCCGGCCGGGTCGACGCTCATCACCATCGCACCACTTCGGTCGCCATGTCCTTCAATCCGCACGGGCTGCAGACCGAGGCCGAGGTAACCGCGCGCGATGCGACCGTCGGCGTCCAGCCTGGCCGCGACGCGGTCGACCGTCCGCGCAGGGATAACGAGGACGCGTCGTCGCGGACCGGGCACCACCATGCCGATCGCGCTGCCGTTTGCGGCAAGCGCGAGCCCGCCCTCCGAGAATGAACGGAGCCGCAGGTCGAGCTCGATGCGCGGCCCGATCTCACCGCCTCGAACGCTGCGCCAGTCGGGACCGACACTCGCGATCATCCCCATTGCCGTTACCGGCCTGCCGTCTTCTGCGCCAATCGCGATCACCAGCGCGCCCGCCGCGGTGACTTCGTCCAGTGCAAGCGCCGCAGGCTCCGCGCCGGAAGCGTCGATTCGGAGCAGCGCAACGTCCGTCGAGGCATCGCGGCCCTTCACGCTCGCCGGCACGATCTCTCCGCCCGGCAGAGCCACTTCGATCGGACCTTCGTCCGCAACCGCCTCGTCGGAGGTGACGATGAGCCCCGGCCGCCAGATGAAGCCAGAGCCGCGCATGCGATGCGAATGGACGCCCACGACGGATCGACTGGCGTTCGCCACAAGACGGACGAGGCTCTCAGAGATATCGGCAAGTGAAGATAAGGTCGCAGCGCTCATATGGGTCTCCAGATCAGGAGTTCCAATGGTGGGAACGCGGGATCGACCCGTCTACTGCCCGGATGGGGAGGTCAAGCGACGATCGGTAGAATCGAGCCGTGAACGGCTTGGTACCCGACGACCTGCAAGCCGCGTTCGACGTGGAAAGAAAGGACGCGCGCGCGACACCGCGCGGCGACGACGCACGCATGCGGACGCAGACGATCCGGATGTACGGACGTCTCGCCGCGCTGCAGGGGCAAGTGATCGCGCGGAATGAAGTTGCGGTTGCGTGCGAGCGCGGGTGCAGCTACTGCTGCCACCTGCGCGTCGAGATCCGTCCGCACGAAGCGTTCGTGCTCGCGCATCACATCCAGACCCGATTTGGCGCCGAGGCGCGGCAACGGACGATTGCGCGCATCGAGCAGAATCTCGCCCGCCTCGCGGGGCTGACGACCGAGCAACACATCCGCGCAGGCATACCGTGCGCGCTGCTCGACGGCAGCATCTGCTCGGTTTACGAGGCGAGGCCCGCCGCCTGCCGCAAATATTATTCGCTATCGCTCGCCGTCTGTCGCGCAGCATACGACGACACTTCGGCGCCCCTCGAGGGTGAGATCGAAGACGAGCAGGTGCGGCTTGCGGGCAACGCCGTTGTGCTCGGCCACGCAAAAGGGCTCGAAGATGCCGGATACGACAGCGCCCTCTATGAACTGCACGCCGCGCTGCATCGGGCGTTGACGGATCCCAGGGCGCAGAAGCGCTATCGAGACGGGAAACGCGCGTTCGTTCAGCCGTAATCGGCGAGCAGGCCCGGTCGACGCGTCACCTGTTCGTTGGGACGTTTCGCTAACGCGCGGTGCAGGCACCCGAACGGCGACCGGCGATCTGCTGCGTCATGTCGACGTCCTGGCCTTCCATTTTGCCCTTCATGCGGATCTGCCCGTTGTAGCCATCGCCCGCGAACGTAAATTCGCCGGTACCGATCATCGGGTTGTTACCGCTGCACGCAATGCGGAACGTCAGGCGGGCACCGCTTCGCACAGCATCGCTGACGCGGCAGTTGTCCTGGTGCGGCACGAGGTCCGCATCGCTCGCTCCTTTACGCACGCACACGCGCGAGGTGACAGGCGGCATCGACATGGGCATGCCTGCCATCTCCATCTTGACCGTTACGTCGTACTG
>JBKPOL010000242.1:0-5683 GCA_046733075.1 Pseudomonadota bacterium
TACGCGAGGCCGCCGCGCAGCGTGCCGAAGAGCTGCCCGATCGTGTCGAGAAGGTCTTCCGCCATGCCCGACCGCTCGAGTATCAGGCCCATGAACGTGAAGAACGGCACGGCAAGCAGCGTGTCGTTCGACATGACGCCGAACACACGTTCGGGCAGCGCCTGCAGGAGTGACGTATCGAGCAGGCCGAGATAGATACCCAGCAACCCGAACAGGATGCCTACGGCCCCAAGCGAGAACGCGACGGGAAAGCCGATCAGCAGCGTAACGATCAGGCCGCAGAACATCAGCGGCGCGATGTTCGCAATCAGCCAGGCACTCATGACGGCTTGCCCGCGTCGCCGAGCGGGACGTCGACACCACGTTGCCGCGCGATCTCCTCAGCCAGTTCCTCTTCGGCCGATTTCGCCTGCACCCGTTCGAGAGGATCGGGGATGCGCCCCTGCAGGTAGGCGATGCGCTTGATCAACTCGGACACGCTCTGGATCAGCAGCAGCGCGAAACCTATCGGAACCATCAGCCGTGCGGGCCAGATCGCAAGGCCGCCGGCGTTCGTCGAAACCTCGTTTCGTGCATACGAGTCGAGGAAGAGCGGCCAGGAGAGCCACATGATGATGATCGACATGGGCCATAGGAAGAATACGATGCCGATGATGTCGATCCAGTTCTGCGCTCGGCGCGACAGCCTGCCCTGGATGATGTCGATGCGCACGTGCTCGTTGCGTAGCAGCGTGTAGCCGGCGCCGAAGAGGAAAATGACCGAGAACAGGTACCACTGGATCTCTAGGTACGAGTTCGAGCTGTAGTTGAACAGCTTGCGGACGATCGCATTTGCGGCGCTGATCAGCACGACGATCAGCACCAGCCAGTAGACGAGACGGCCGACGCGCTCGGTCATGGCGTCGATCGCACGCGACAACGCGAGCAGTCCGTTCACGGTTCCTCCTTGGCGCGGCATTGGCGCCGAAACTTGACGGTTGCCGGACGTGCTGCAAAGCCTAAGCCGTCTGTCGCGCCGGCGAGGGACGCGGCATTATAGGCGAGCATTCCTGCAGGTGCGAGCGGTCCCGGGCGGGCGCGTGGAGCGGCTGCTAAAATGACTCACCTCACTGGCGCATTGGTCCCATGTTCAGCCGCTCTGTCACGTTGGCACAGTCCGACCCGGAACTCTGGCAGGCGATCAGCGCCGAGAACCGGCGCCAGGAAGAGCACATCGAGCTCATCGCGTCCGAGAACTACGCGAGCCCCGCCGTGATGGCGGCGCAAGGCACGCAGCTCACGAACAAGTACGCGGAAGGCTACCCCGGCAAGCGCTATTACGGCGGCTGCGAGTACGTCGACATCGCCGAGCAGCTCGCGCTCGACCGGGTGAAGCGACTCTTTCATGCCGAGGCGGCGAACGTTCAGCCGCACTCAGGTGCACAGGCCAATCAGGCGGTGTTCTTCGCCGTGCTGAAGCCCGGCGACACGATTCTCGGGATGAGTCTCCCCCACGGCGGTCATCTGACGCACGGATCGCCGGTGAACATGTCGGGGAAATGGTTCAACGTCGTTGCCTACGGCCTGGAGCCTTCGACCGAGCTCATCAACTACGCGGAAGCCGAGCGGCTCGCGCGCGAGCACAAGCCCAAGCTGATCATCGCGGGCGCGTCCGCCTACTCGCGCGTGATCGAGTGGAAGCGATTCCGCGCGATTGCTGACGAAGTGGGCGCGCTGCTGATGGTCGACATGGCGCACTACGCCGGGCTCATCGCGGGGGGCGTCTATCCGAGCCCGGTGGGGATTGCCGACTTCACGACGAGCACGACGCACAAGACGCTGCGCGGCCCGCGCGGGGGCTTCGTGCTGATGAAGGAAGCGCACGCGAAGGCGCTCAATTCCGCGGTGTTTCCCGGCTTGCAGGGCGGGCCGCTGATGCACGTGATCGCGGCGAAGGCCGCGGCGTTCGGCGAGGCGCTGACGCTCGACTTCAAGATCTATCAGGAGCGCGTCCTCGAGAACGCGCGCGTCCTTGCAAAGGTGATGCAGGAGCGCGGCCTGCGCATCGTCTCGGGTGGCACCGACTCGCACATGTTCCTCGTCGACCTGCGCGCGAAGCAGGTGACGGGGAAAGATGCCGAGGCGGCGCTCTCGAAGGCGCACATCACCGTGAACAAGAATGCGATTCCGAACGACCCGGAGAAGCCGTTCGTCACGTCCGGGATCCGCGTCGGGAGCCCTGCCGTGACGACGCGCGGCTTCGGCGAGATCGAGTGCGAGCAGCTCGGGCACCTGATCGCCGACGTGCTCGACGCTCCGGCAGACGAGGCGATGCTGACGCGCACGCGGAACAGCGTTGCTGCGCTCACGCGCAAGTTCCCCGTCTACCGGGCATGAAATGTCCCTTCTGCGGTAGCGCCGATACGCAGGTCATCGATTCACGCGTTTCGGAAGCGGGGGATTCGATTCGCCGGCGCCGCCGCTGCACGGGTTGCCAGAAGCGCTTCACGACCTACGAGACGGTCGAGCTCCGCCTGCCACAAGTCGTCAAGAGCAACGGCGAACGCGCCGAGTTCGACACGAGCCGTTTACGCGTCGGGTTCGCGCGCGCGCTGCACAAGCGGCCGGTGCCGACCGAGTTCGTCGATGCGGCGATCGACCGCATCGTCCAGCGGGTGCTGTCGCTGGGGGAGCGTGAGATCGCGTCGCGGCAGCTCGGCGAAATGGTCATGGAAGAGCTCTACAAGCTCGACAAGGTGGCGTATATCCGCTTCGCATCGGTCTACCGCTCGTTCCAGGACGTATCCGATTTTCGCGATGCGCTGAAAGAGGTCGAAGCCGTTCCGCTCCCGCGGAAGGGCGCGCGCCGGCCGGCGTGAGCAAGAGCCGAAGCGCGCCGCCCGCCAACCCCAGTGGTGCAGGAGCATCCGCGTCCGCGCGAGTGGCGGATGCGCGGTTCAGCGACGAGGATCGGCAGCACATGGCACGCGCGCTCGTGCTCGCCGAGCTCGGCTTGTTCACAACGACGCCCAATCCGCGGGTCGGATGCGTCATCGTGGGTCGAGGAGGAGCGGTCCTCGGCGAAGGCTGGCATCAGCGCGCGGGCGAAGCGCATGCGGAAGTTGCGGCGCTCGCCGACGCGCGTGACAAAGGCCATGACGTGCGCGGCTCGACCGTCTACGTCACGCTCGAACCGTGTAATCGTCACGGGCGAACGCCGCCGTGCGTGGACGCGCTTCTCGAAGCCGGCGTTGCCCGCGTGGTCGCTGCCATGCATGATCCGAATCCCGAGCAGATGTCCGGCGCCACCCGATTGCGCGAAGTCGGGATTGCTGTCCATGTGGGGCTGCTCGAAAGCGAGGCGATCGCGCTCAATGTCGGCTTCGTCTCCCGCATGCGGCGCGGCAGGCCGTGGGTGCGAAGCAAGATCGCCGCGAGCCTCGATGGCCGCACGGCCCTTGTGAGTGGCGAAAGTCAGTGGATCACGTCACCGGCCGCGCGTGCCGACGGCCACAGGTGGAGGGCGCGCGCATGTGCGGTGCTGACGGGCGTAGGGACGGTGCTGCACGATGATCCGCGACTCGATGTGCGGGAAGTGCCGACCATGCGTCAACCCCTTCGCGTCATCGTCGATCGTCACGGTGACACGCCGGCCGATTCACGCGTGCTGGCAAATGGCAACGCGCTGGTCGTGACGGCCGGTGCGCGGAAGAACGGATGGCCGCCGGCGGTGGAGTCGGTCGACTTGCACGACCGCGACGGGCGTGTCGATCTCGATGCGACGATGCGCGAGCTTGCGCGCCGGGGGATGAACGAAGTGCACGTCGAGGCGGGCGCGAAGCTCAACGGCGCGCTCCTTAGCGCGGGCCTCATTGACGAGCTGGTCGTCTACCTCGCCGGTTCGCTGATCGGTGATCCTGCGCGCGGCATGTTCGAGCTCGCGTCGCCGCTGACATCGTTGAACGAGCGCACTGGGCTCGATTGGACATCCGTCGACCCTATCGGAGATGACCTACGAATCGTCGCGCGCGTCAGGCATGCAAGCGACGAGGTGGTGAAGGGCAGCGACTGATGTTCACGGGCATCGTCGAGGCGATGGGGCGGATCGTTGCGAGCGAAAGGGTCGCGGATGGCATTCGGTTGCGCGTCGATGCCGCGAAGCTCGATCTTGCCGATGTTGCGATCGGAGACAGCATCGCCGTCAACGGTTGCTGCCTGACCGTCGTTGCAAGGGCGGGCTCGCGTCTGGACTTCGATGTCTCCGCGGAGACGCTCGCGTGCACCACCGGATTGACGCTCGACCATGACGTGAATCTGGAAAAAGCGCTGCGTCTGGCGGACCGGCTCGGCGGTCACCTGTTGAGCGGGCACGTCGACGGTGTCGGCACCGTCATGCGATTCGAGAAGGTCGCCGCCGGTCCGCGGTCGAACTGGTATCTCGAAATCGAGGCCCCCTTGGCGCTTGCACCGTTTTTCGCGCGCAAAGGATCGGTCGCCGTCGATGGCGTCAGCTTGACGATGAACGACGTGAACGGTTCGGCCTTCGCCGTCAACCTGATTCCGCACACGCTCGCCGCCACCACGCTGCATCAACTCACGCAAGGCTCGCGCGTCAACCTGGAAGTCGATCTGATCGCGCGCTATGTGCAACGGATGATCGACGTTGAACGCGGAGAGGCGCGCGCAGGCATTGGCACTGGTTCGTCCGGTGACGCTTCGCCTCGAAGAATATAATCGAAGCTACGAAGACGCGTGCCGTGCCGAACGTGAAGCAGCGATAACGCGGTCCGGTGCCGACGGCACCAACAATCGAACGAAGCGCGGCCGCAACGCTTGGGACGGTCGCTTTGATAAAGGAGTGACGATGGACCTCACCACGCTCGAGCGCCTGCCGCTGTGGATCGGCGGACGTACGCATTCGCCTACGACGACCCGTTACGGCGAAGTGACGAACCCCGCCACCGGAGAAGTGATCCGGCACGTTCCATTTGCGAACCCGTCCGACGTGGACGCGGCGGTTTCTGCCGCCCACAGCGCGTTTCCCGCATGGGCAGCGACACCGGCACTCCGCCGGGCCCGCGTGCTGATGAAATTTCGTGACCTGCTCGAACGCCATCGCAAGGACCTGGCGCGGATCGTCACGCAGGAACACGGGAAGACACTCGTCGATGCCGAAGGCTCGGTGACCCGCGGAATGGAAGTGGTCGAATTCGCGACTGGCATTCCGCATCTGCTGAAGGGCGAGCACAGCGATACGGTCGGCACGGACGTCGACAGCTGGTCGGTACGCATGCCCGTCGGCGTGTGCGTCGGCATCACGCCGTTCAACTTCCCCGCAATGGTTCCGATGTGGATGTTTCCGATCGCGATCGGCTGCGGCAATACGTTCGTGTTGAAACCTTCGGAACGGGATCCGACGCTGTCGCTGCGCCTGGCCGAGCTGTTGCAGGAGGCCGGACTGCCCGACGGCGTGTTCAATGTCGTTCACGGCGACAAGGAAGCCGTAGACGCGCTGCTCGCGCATCCGCTCGTGCGTGCCGTGTCGTTCGTGGGATCGACGCCGATCGCGAAATACATCTACGAGACCGGCGCGCGGCACGGCAAGCGTGTGCAGGCACTCGGGGGCGCAAAGAATCACGCGATCGTGATGCCCGACGCGGACCTCGAGTTTGCGACGGAAGCCATCATCGGTGCAGGCTACGGT
>JBKPOL010000243.1:0-3093 GCA_046733075.1 Pseudomonadota bacterium
CACATCGACCTGTCGATCGCCGAGCTTCAGGGCGATACGTCCATCCTGCGGCAGACGCTTCTCGGCGATGTCGAGCCCGGCCATGATCTTGAGGCGCGATACCAGCGCGCCATGCAGCGCGCGCGGCGGCTCCACGATGTCGCGCAGCATGCCATCGATGCGAAAGCGCACGACGGCGCGCGCTTCGTACGGTTCGAAATGCAGATCCGATGCGCGATCGCGCAGCGCCTGCAACAGCAGCGCATTGATCATCCGGATCACGGGCGCCTGCGCGCTGTCTTCGAGCAGATCCTCGCTCGCGGGCAGGTCCTGCATCAGGCGCGCGAGATCCGCTTCGTTCGCGAGTCCTTCACTCATCGCGAGCGCCGCGCCCGCCTGGTTGTACGCGCGCGAGAGTTCCGCGGCGAACGTCTCCGCGGCGACCGCCCGCGTCACGAGCGGACGATTCAACACACGCTTCAGTTCGGCGATGCCCTCGATCGTCGCATCCGGTCGCAACAGCACGACGACTGCGTCACCTTCGGTGCGCCATGCGAGCACGCCGTGTGCACGCGCGAATGCGTAGGGGATGCGCGCGGTGGGGGCGGGATCAGCGAGTGCAGTGGCGCTCGACACGATGTATCTCGGCGTGCGCTTGGCTACTTCGGCGCGGGCATTGGCGGGGCCGCGGGCGTGCCAGCCGACGGCGGTACCGGCGTCAGCGTTATGCCGATCGCGTTCTGGCCCGTGCCGGGAAGCGTGCCGAGCGGCGGCAATTCGGGAATCGTCGGATCCTTCCAGAACCAGCGGTCGCCCGGCGCACCGTTGATCTGCTCCCCACGCAGATAGTCGTACCGCTCGGACGTGAGCTCGCGTCCCTCGTTCGTCGTGCGAACGATTGTCGGCTTGAGGAAGATCATCAGGTTCGTCTTCTGCCGGGAACGCGTGTCGTACCGAAACAGCGAGCCGAACACCGGCAGGTCGCCGGCGTAGGGCAGCTTCTCGGTGCCGTCGGTCAGGCTGTCCTGAATCAGGCCGCCGAGCACCACGATCTGCTGGTCATCGATGACAACGGACGATTCGAGCGCGCGCTTCGACAGGATCGGCCCCGCCGCAGAATTGTCCTGCACGCGTGAAACTTCCTGGTAGATGCCGAGGCGGATCGTGCCGCCTTCGGTGATCTGCGGGCGCACGCGCAGCACGAGTCCCACGTCGCGGCGCTCGATCGTCTGAAACGGCTGCACGGTCGCGGTCGTGCCCGTCGTCGCGTACTGCCCGGTAATGAACGGAACGTTCTGCCCCACGATGATGCGCGCTTCCTCGTTATCCAGCGTAAGCAGCGTCGGAGTCGAAAGGATGTTTGCCTTCGCATCGTTTTCCAGCGATCGGACGAGGAGCCCGAGGTTGTTGATGACGCCAAGCCCCGGAATCGTGATCGTGCCGCTGATGATGCCGAGGTTCAGACCCTGCGCGACCGAGCCGATGTTCACCGACGCGTCGATGATGTTGTTGCCGCTGCCGCGCGCGCCGAAGTTGGTGCCGCCGAATCCCTGCACACCCGACCGGTTGCGCGCCGCACCCGAAAGGACCTGCCACTGGATGCCGAACTCGGCCGCCTTGTCCGACGACACCTCGACGATCAGCGCCTCGACGAAGACCTGGGCGCGACGGGTATCGAGCCGTTCGATCACGGCGCGCAGATTGTTGTAGACCGGCTCGGGCGCCATGATGACGAGCGCGTTGTTCGCGATATCGGCCTGGATCATCGCGCCCCCGGCGGCGAATGCGGTTGTAGCGCCCGTCACTGCAGTCGGTGCAAGCGGGCTCGTCGCCGCGGCGCTCCCGGGGAAGCCGGTTGTGGTTGTGGCGATCGGCAGCGTCGCCGGCATAACGGGTGGAGCCGCAAGAGGGGCACCGGGCGCGCCGCGCTCGCCGCCTCCGTAAAGTCCGCGCAAGGTTTCGGCAACGTGGGTCGCGTCGGCGTTTCTCAGATAGACGATGAATACGTTGCTGCCCGTGCGCAGCGGCGTGTCGAGCTGCTCGATCAGCTGTCGCACGCGCGCGCCGCGTGCGGGATTGTCGGCACGGATCAGGATGCTGTTCGATCGGGGATCGGCCACGAGGGACACGCGCTGCTGGGGCTCCTGCTGTGCGCCCGGTGCGGCGTTCTCGGTCAGCAGGCGGTTGACGAGGGCAACGACATCGAGCGCCGATGCATTGCGCACCGACACGAGCATCGGCTCGCCGGCGGGAGGCTGGTCGAGTGATGCAATGATCCGGTCGATGCGCTTCAGGTTGTCCGCATAGTCGGTGACGATGATCGCGTTGTTCGGCGCGTAAGCAGCGATCGTGTTGTTCGGCGAGATCAGCGGACGCAACACGGTGACGAGCTGCGCGGCCGATTCATAGCGCAGTGGAATGACCTGCGTAACGATGCGCTCGCCGCTCGTCGTGACGCTGCCGCGCTGCACGGGTCCCGCCTGCGTCTTGGCGTCCGCTTCGGGAACGATCTTCACGACGCCGTCGGCTTCGACGGCCGCGAACCCCTGCATCCGCAGCGCCGACAGCAGCGTGGGGTAGACGAGCGCTCGCGGGACCGGCCGCGACGATACGATGTTGACGGTTCCCTTGACGCGCGGGTCGACGAGAAAATTGCGCCCGGTGATCTCGCCGACCGCCTTGACCACCGCGTCGATGTCGGCGCTGACGAAGTTCAGCGTGACGGTGTCCGACTCCTGCGCCCGAACCGCTTGCCCGCCGAGCATCGCGACGACCACAAGCATCCCGAACCAGCGGAGGCAGCAGGACAGGATCAGGTGGGTCGCGGTACGTCCTGCATCCGCCGCAGGGGACGGACGCATCGAGGATGAAACGACTGCCATCGACAGGAAGGTACGGCGCTCCGGTGATTCGGCAGCCCGACGAGAGGCTGCTGCTTCCGTGACGTGGCAGGCGGTGGGCGCCGCGAAGCGGAATCGGCGGCGATGATAGCATGGGGTATTGCGCTTTCTGTGTGCAGAACCGGGGCGAAATCGAAGCTTCGGCGCACGTGAATCCATCGGCGCAACACGCCGCATCCAACCCTCAAGCAACTCGAGGGAGTGTCGATCGGGT
>JBKPOL010000244.1:0-17210 GCA_046733075.1 Pseudomonadota bacterium
GGTGCGCCCATTCCGCTGCAGCGCTCAGAGCTCGAGGCGGCAGTCTCGTCTTGGGGCACATCTGTAAAGCTGTAACGCAGTACCTTCCGTCGCTCGCCGGTCGTTCCAACATCGAAGAGGTGTAACAAGCGCTCAACGCCAACCCCTGAACCGCCCCACGATTCTCGGAGACTCCATATTTTCAGAGGACGGAGTCATGAGCACATCGAAGAGGTATTCACCTGAGGTTCGGGAACGCGCAGTGCGCCTGGTCCCCGACCAGGAGGCTCAGCACGGCTCGCAGTGGGCCGCGATTGTTTCGATTGCGGAGAAGCTTGGCTGCACCAGGGAATCAGCGCGTCGCTGGATGCGCCAAGCTGAACGGGACGGCGGTCGACGACCTGGGGTGACAACCGATGAACGTGAGCGCGTGAAGGCACTAGAGGGGAGAACCAAGAGTTGCGCCGCGCTAACGAGATCTGCGCAAGGCATCGGCGTTTTTCGCCCAGGCGGAATTCGACCGCCGCGGAGGTCATGATGGCGTAATCGACGCGCATCGCGCCGAGCACCGGGTCGAGGTCGATCTGCGAGCAATTGCCGATCGCCCATCGACGTATCACGAGCACAAGGCGCGAGAGATCGATCCCATGCGCGTTCCACGGCGCGTGCGCCGCGATTGCGAGCTCAAGGTCAATATCCAGCGCGTTTGGAACGCGAAGTCGGGCGGCTCTAGCCCTGCCATTCGACGGCGCCGGGTCGCGAATAGTCGCGATTCTTGATTTTGAGCCAGGCGCTGTCCGGTCCTGTGCGCTATGGCGCATGCGCTCGCTTCGCAACGATGCCTTCGTGGTCGCCTTCGGCAATCGCCCGGAACAGCGGCTGCCCATACTGCTCAACGTGCTCGATGACCTGCACGCCCGGCACGAACTCGACGTGTTGATGAAGCGCGCGGCGGCGTTCCATTAGAGGAAGCGGTCGCAGATCGTCGCCATCGAGTTGCAGCAGATCGAAAACGGCGAGCACCGCCGGCCGTCGTGCGGCGGCATCAGCGATCATCCTCGGCCCTTGCAGCAGGTTCCGACGCCGGAGTTCCTCGAAATCCGATCGGCCCTCGTCATCGCCGACGACCAGCTCGCCGTGAATAACGCCATCGGCATTCGAGCGAGCGTCGGCGCGACCTCCGGGAATTGCTCTCGATTCGCGACATGAGCGCGGGCCGCTGCACCGGTTCGCGTCAGCGCTCGGAAGCCGTCGTGCTTCAACTCAAAGACGCCAAACTCGGTCCCACCCTTGATCGGCCCCCACTTGTATTCATTTTGATGTAGTGGTCAAATAGCTTCGCGCGAAGGCAATCAAGTCTTTGGAGGGAAGATATGATCCTTTGCCCTAATCCCAGCTGCGACGCCGTGCTCCGTCGCATGCCGGGTCTCCACCAGCCCGGCGAGCCCTACATGCAGTCCGATGACGACGGGCTGTTCATGGTCTGCTGGAAGTGCGAGACGATGGTGCGTTGGCACGATGACGCGCCGCCTGTCGGTCTCGACCTTGGCGACGACGCGGCGCTCGCATAAACGGCCGGTTTGGCTGGCTCGTGCGTTGCTTATGAGCGCAGATGCCGGCGGCGCGAAGGAAACGGTCAAACAGGTTCACCGAAGTTGCGACCAGGGCGCTCGCGAGCGATGGGCTTATCGAGAAGGCTCGCATCCTCGAAATCTCGCGAGCCCTGGCTGGAAGTATGGAGTAGGAATTACCGGCAAATCGCTCAAGGACAGGCAGCATTGCGCCGACTTGAGCGGGGCTGCGGAGTGCTCGACGCGCGACTCACACGTGCGCGCCGCGTCGAGTAATCGACGTCACGGTTGTCGGTAATTCGAACTATTGCTTCTGCGTCACGTGGAGCCGATGACTTGATGGACAGATGCCTGGCACATCGTTTCCGGGACTGCAGTGAGTCGATGCCGAGCGGCGCCGCCATGTGCGCCGGTACAGGCGTCATACCAGCCGCGTGCTAACTCGACTTTCAGGTCCCGCGATCTCTGCGCCTGCCGCGCTTCGGACCCATGGCTCGAAATGACATTGACGGCCGAGTGCCGCGAGACGGTCCGAGGTACGGTAGCTGGGGGGCAGCGTTCGAGAACCTTAATTGCGACATGGGTCCGCCATGCCCACCTCACTGGACCTTCGCTGCGCGTGCGGCCTATTTTGGCGACCGGATGTGCGCTTTCTGCGATCACCGCAATCCGGCTGGTGCTAAGTTCTGCAACGACTGTGCCTCGCCGCTGCACGTGAAGCCGTGCAAGCAATGTGACGCGATCAGCGAGCAGGCTGCGACAAACTGCTATAAATGTGGCGCAGCATATCCAGCCTTATTCAGTACATCCGAGGCAACGCCGGTGTCGCCGGCGGCTGACCCGCTCGCTTGGGCAACACCACGCGACCCACCCATTCCGGCAAGCGGGACGCAACCGCTGTTCGCCACCTCCGCGTTACGAGCGGCCTGCCGCCGGCTCGCGACCCGCGAGTTCGTGTTGGGCGCCATCCCGATTCTCCTAATCGTGGGTATCTATGCCGCGTACAGCACCGGTCCAGCGACACCGGACCCTGCGGTAGTCGCCTCGCAATCGATTAACGCCCAGGAGAATGCACCCACAGCGACGTCCGCTGCGCCTGGGGCCGGGGAGTCGGAGCCTGTGGAACCGGAGAGAATTGCGGCCCTCCGCGCGTCCATTCCCACTATCAACCCCGCGGTGCCGAACGCTACGCGTGTGCCCGTGGAGTCGAAGCCTGTGGAACCCGAGATAATTCCGCCCCTCCGCGGGCCCATTGCCACGACCAACCCCGCGGCGCCGAAGCGCGCAAGCGCCCTTCAACGTCCGGTGCCTGCCGTTCGGGCACCCGTAGCCGCCACCGCATCGGTGAAACACAGCCTTGCTGGTAAACGCGTCGATGGAGCTGTTGCGAAACTTCGCACAGCACCGCAGCCGCATCCTTGGCAGGCGATGCATGTAAGCCTCACGCGCTGCAATGGTGATCTGATCGCGCGCATTGTGTGCGAGCTGCGGGTGCGTGGACAGTTCTGCGCCGGCCATTGGGGCGAGGCGCCGGAATGCGCGAGCGGCATCATCAATGACCACGGACAGTGAGCCTCCATGCTGTCGCCGTCATCGATCTTCCGATCTTCCTGCCTTCTGTGCGTGTGCTTCAGAGAGCGCGACCTCTGTATCCGGTCCGATGAGGGCAATTCGCTATAAGCGCGGTCTGACGCGACAGTGCCTGTTGAGTCAAATACCAACCAACAGTCAAGCCTCGCGGGCCAGGCGTCGTCGCCGATAACGAGATCGGCCGCTATCACTCCGACTTCCCTCGCCAGCGAGTCGCGCTCGCTGTCCGAAAGCGCGATTCAGCGCTTGCCCGCGAGCGCGGCGAGCGCCGGCCGAGCCATTGCGAGGTCACCAGCTCGGAATTTGGACGGCAGGACGCTTCTCTCCGGATCGACCGGAACAGCGTCGCGTACCTCGATCCCGCGTGAAGCGGTACGTGATCTTCGATAGGAAGCGAGAAGGGACGCGGATAGTTCGCGCTTGGCTTCGCTGTTGACCAACGATACACCGAGCGTGGCGGCGATGCGCGCTTGGGTAAGACGGTGTCGGCGCACTTCGACAATCGCCAGTGCCATGGAGGGAGCAATCGCACGCGGACTGAGCCGCGGGCGAGACGAGCGATCGCGCAGCGCCACTTCGCCTTGCGCCAGATAGCGTCCCAGCCACTTGCGCACGGTGGTCACACTTACGTTCGGAGCCATGGCTGCTGCGGTGACAGATTCACCCCGTTGCGTGAAGTCCTGCACCATTTCAAGTCGACGAGCAAACGTCAGTCGGGCATTCTTATGGGTGTTCATTCGGCTGGATTCCTTGAGGTGACCGGGGGTTTGGCGATTCCCAGTTTCTCAAATCCAGTCCGAATGAACAGGAACAACCTATTGGGCCTTCACAACTAGTCGCGCTCGCGCCGGATCGCGTCCGCCCACCCATAGGCTCGTCGTGGACCGACGCACGTCGTTCGCGATCAGATCGACAGAAGGAACTGCACCAGGTCGCGCTTCTCGGCGCCCGTGAGGCTGAGCCCGAGGAAGGCATCGTAGTGATTCACGACGTCGTCGAGCGTTGCAAAACGGCCGTCGTGGAAGAAACCTCCCTTCTGATGCGTCCATAGCCCGGCCAGCGGCGACGTGCGGTAGCCGAATGTCGGCGACCGGTCTGCCTGGAAGCTGTCGATGCCGATCTCCTCGGGCGCATGGATGGCATAGCCGGGTTCCGTGTAGAGCGGCGGGACGTGGCAGGTGGCGCACCGTGCTTTGCCAAGGAACAGCTCGTTGCCTCTTGCAGCCGCAACTGTATCGAATGAACCCGTCGGCGGCTTCGGTGCGGGTATCGAGAGCTGATAGAAGTGCAGCGCATCCAGCTTCGCTGAAGCGCTCGCCGCGTCGACGCCTCTCGTATTCCACGATCCGCTTCGCGCCGCAACGGGGTACTGCGCGGGATCGCTCAAACGCGGATCGTAGAACGTGACGTCCGTGCCGTGCATCTGAGTAGCGGCGACGTACGCGTTCCAGTACGGAACGGACCCCGACCCTGTCCACGTGTGAAGGTTGATCCCGGCGAGACCGAACGCCGGTGGGATTAGCGTCCCCGCCTGCCCCCCGTCAGGACGAAACGCCTTGCCGTCCTTGTCCAGCCACGCGTCGTATCGGCCAGGACCCCAGCTATTGAGCACTGTCTTGACCGTTGGCACGTCGGTTTGAAGCAGGTCGGCAATGGGCTGCAGGTTGGGCGCCAGCGAGACGATGCGCCCGACATTGAGATCGCGGTTCGCCCATCCATCCAATCGATGGCCGATTCCCGTCGCGAAGGAATCATCGACGGTAGAGTGACAGAGCGCACACGTCACACCAATCGATTGAAGGGTGTTGCCATCAGCGCTGACGGTCCCCTTGATGCCAACGACGGCATCGAGCTTGAGCAGCGCCAGGGTAACGGCGGGGTCGTTGAGATCGATCGCGCCGCGTGCGATGGCATTCTGGATTGTCTTCGGTAACGCGTCGATATCGACCTTGAGCCCGACGCTCAAGGCAGTCGCGGGACTGACCCCTCCTCCGAGTCCACCATGATCATCGCCGGCAATGGCCTTGTGGAGTTGAAGCGTATCGGTCCACCAGGCCTCGTCGCCGAACGTCTCGAAACGGAATACTTCACGACCCTGCTTCAGCAGCCTCGCGGACGTGTCGTTGATCGCCTGCGCGTTCCCCGCAGTGCGGTCACGGTCATTCGGCGCGGTCAGTGCAGCCGCGGCGAGCGCGACACTCGCTATGCCGACGAGCGCGACCCGCGATGTCGCGCTCCATCTCCTTGTCGATACGGTCACGATACCTCCTTCGGATTGAGCGTTACGCGGACGCCGAACAAGCGGCTCGCTACACGTCGCAAGGCGTAGCGGCCCGCGCGGCTTCGGCGATGTCCCCGCCGTTCAGCCATGCATGCAGGGTCAACGGAATTCCACTGAACAACGTGCCGGCGATCCACGCCCACAAGACGTCCGCCGCACACGGATGAAGCCTGACGTCGCTAGCCACCCGCGCGCAGCGACTGCTACACATCAGCGAGCTTGCATCCAGCTACGTCGCTAAGTCTCCGGTCGGCCGAACACTGCATTGGATGCAGCAACTTCTCCGGCCGTTCCGGCGTCCGGCATCCCGCATCGAATGACACGCTCGAGCTCTGGGGGGCCAGCGTGATAATGACAACTTCAAGGAAACGCTTGCATGTTCGTTCCCGATGTTGTGTCGGGCGCGATCACGCCGGGTAGCGCGCCGAGATGCCGGCCCACAGACTAGCTTGGTGAACGCGCTCCGCAAATCGTGCCGCGGCGTGGCGTAGGTGCGACGGCGCGTACCCGTCGGGCTGTACGAACGCACGAACACTGTCAGCTCGGAAACGATCATGTTCCGGACGCCGCGCTGGAAAGGCCGTCCGCGCGCCACGATTCTGGACGGGAACTTGTAATCCGAAACGATGCGCCCGCACCAAATCCCCGTCGTGCTGCCCTACCGCCTGGATCTGACCGCACGCGTGCTCCGCCGGCTCTCGACCAACAACGTCGATGTGCTCATGCCGAGCGGCGTCCTACATCGAATGGGTGATCGCTCTCAACGCGGCGAGCACGATCATGCGGCGCCTGATCGTCGCCGTCGGACGATCCGTGTCGACACGGGATCTGCCCGTCCCCTTGTACGTGTTTCCGACCGCGGAAAGCTTCCCATCGGACGAGCGACGAGCGCCTGCGCGCGACCGCACTTGGGCGCCAACAAGATTGCGACATTGCGGCGCGTCTGCTACGCACTCATGTCCCGCATGTTTGACCCACCGGATTGGAACGGTGCCCGCGTGCGGAGGCAGCGACGATACTGCGTCGGATCAATGGGATCGGTCCGTGGACCGGCGCTGTGATCCTGCTGCGTGGTCTCGGGCAGCTCGATGTTTTCCCTGCCAACGACAGCGGTGTAGCCGCGAGCATTTCGCTTGTCGCCGGTTCCGCACGATCGGACGTAGAGCCCGTGCTGAACGCCCCCGTCCCGCCAGCGTGCGACCTCGTGCGGCCGCCTCGATGCGATTCGCCCATGGCTGCGCGTCCTGCTTGGTACGAAACGATTGGCACACCGTCGGGAAGCGGACGATTCGAACGGTGGCGTCGTAGGACGCCAAGCGGTCGCGATTGCGACGGCGGTTGATTTAAGCCATCTGCAGTCTCCTCAACGCGACGCCACGTCGACGAGAGGGACTGCAAAATGCAGAGCGGCTGCAGAACGTGAGCCGGTCAGAACCCGCTTACATCTGCAACCGCTTGATTGTTTGGTTGGGGGCAGGATTTGAACCTGCGACCTTGGGTTATGAGGCGGAACTTGCCTCCCGTGGGCACCAGTAGATCAACAACTTGCAACGCTTGCCAAATTCGAAATCAGCTGGATGCAGTCACAGTTTGGTCACACCCCACGGCGTCACGGGCACGAATCAGTCGCAGCTATCTCCGGCCTAGAGCACACCGAGGAAGACGTTGCTCATTCAAACGACTCATAGTGCGCCTTGCGATGGCGGGATTCCAAACCACACCGGATAGAGCAGAAGACCTTTTCCCCTTAGCAACACGGTCGGCTGGAATCGGCTGGAATTGGGCCACGAAACGGGCAGGTCTGTTCCCCCGCGTCAAATCTCGATCTTCGTACCGAGCTCGATGACCCGATCCGAGGGGATGTTGAAGTAATCGCCCGCCGTACGTGCGTTCCGCGCCATCGCTGCGAACGTGCGTTCCCGCCACATCGTCATGCCTTGCCCTTGCGTGGGGACGACAGTAGCGCGGCTCAGCAGGAACCACGTTTGCAACGGGTCGAGCTCCAGTCCATGTGCCGTGCCGAGTTCCAACGCCCGCGACACGTCGGGCCGATCCATGAAGCCGAAGTACACGATCATCCGATAGAACCCGTGCTCGAGCTGCGTGATCTCGAGGCGCTGTCGGGGCGCAACCCATGGCACGTCGCGGATGATCACTGTCAGTAGCACGATGCGCTCGTGCAGCACCCGGTTGCACGCGTAGTTTCGAAGAAGGGCGCGCGGGATCGCTTCGCTATTGCCTGCCATGAATATCGCCGTACCAGGCACGCGCGCGGGAGGCATTTCCTCGATCCATCGGTAGAATTCGTCGATCGACGTGCCGGTCCTTCTGTGGCTGTCCATCGCAAGCTCGCGGCCGCGATGCCACGTCACCATCGCCGTGAAAACGATCGCCGCAAGCACGAGCGGGAACCAGCCGCCTTCAACGATCTTGAGGAGGCTCGACGAGAAGAACGCAGTGTCGATCAGGATGAAAAATCCGGTCGCTGCGAGACTGAACAATATGTTGTAGCGCCACGCGTACCGAATGACGAAGAACGTGAGGATCGTGGTCACGAGCATGGTTCCGGTGACGGCGACACCGTACGCCGATGCGAGCCGCGTCGACGACCCGAAGCCAACAACCGCGGCGACAATCACAATGAGTAGTACCCAGTTCGCGCCTGGAATATAGATCTGGCCTACCTCGCGGGGGGAGGTTTGGGTGACGGACATGCGCGGGAGGTAGTCGAGTTGGATCGCCTGCTTCGTGAGTGAGTATGTGCCGGAGATTGTCGCCTGAGAGGCGATAACGGTGGCCGCCGTCGCCAGTGCCACCATCGGAAACAGCGCCCAGTCCGGCGCCAGACGATAAAACGGATTGTCGAGGGCATCGGGATGCGCAATGAGCAACGCGCCCTGGCCCAAGTAGTTCAGCGTGAGCGCCGGGAACACGAGCCCGAACCATGCTAAACGGATCGGCCCCTTGCCGAAATGACCCATGTCGGCGTACAGCGCCTCCGCGCCGGTGAACGCGAGCAGCACCGCACCGAGCACCACGAACGACGCATAGCCGTGCTGAGTCACGAAGCGCAATGCGTGCGTAGGATCGAACGCCCGGAGCACCTGTGGCGCCTCCGCGATGCCACGTATGCCCAATACCGCAATGGCGATGAACCACAGCACTGCGACGGGGCCGAAGAGTGCGCCGACCAGCGAAGTGCCCTTGCGCTGCAAGGCGAACAGCGCAATGACGACGCCGACCGCCACGGGCAGCACATACGCTTGCAACACCGGCGCGCCGATCTCGAGGCCCTCCACGGCAGACAACACGGATATGGCCGGCGTCAGCACCGCGTCACCGTAGAAGAGCGACGCACCAAGGACACCGAGCAACAGGATGAACCTCTGCTGCCGCGGCCGGTGCTTCACGGCGGCGGACGCGAGCGCGAGCAGCGCCATAATGCCGCCCTCTCCTTTGTTGTGCGCGCGCATTATGAGGATGACGTACTTCAGCGTCACCACGATCATCAAGGCCCAGAAGATTGTCGATATGCCCCCCAGAATATTCTCCGAGTTGAGGGCAATACCGTGATCGGGATTGAACGTCTCCTTCGCCGCGTACAACGGACTCGTGCCGATGTCGCCGTAAACCACGCCGAGTGCGGCGAGTGTCAGTCCCGCAAGCGGCTTTTTGAGACGGGGATCGATATCGGGCATGAGCAGTCCCTCTCAGGGTTCTACGGCGATGCCAGCCGTCAGCGTCGTCACGCGGGCGTATCACGTTAACAGGTCCGCACGGGCCTGAACATCACGCCGATTGACGCATAGGAACGCGGGTCGGACAAGTGCAGCTGCGCGTCACACAGGGTTAACACCCTTTCGAAATGTGCAACCATGCCGCACAAAAGTTGCATGCGATCCTGAAGTTTTCTTAAGTAATACCGTGGTAACGGCACCACCCATGTAATTTGTGGCGAGCAGCGGGCTTCCCGGCGCTCGATTGCTAACGTTCGACCCTCGAACCGCTTCCACAGCGCTTGGCGGATAACCTCGCCCACGACACGCGCGTACCCCGAAACCACCGGCCAGCAGCTCGAGAAGGGCTGGCGATTCGGCTGGGTAGACGCCGTGATCATCATGGCAGTGTGCGTGCTGCTATGGCTGCTCGCGGTCCTCGGTGGCGATATGCGTGTGCGCTTCGACGAGCTGAACCCGCCCGCGATCTCCCTGGATCTTGAGTAGATTCCGTATTACACGGCGCGCACCGTGCTGCGCATGATGCTCGCCTTTGCCGCCGCGTTGCTGTTCACGTTCATGTACGGCTACATCGCGGCGAAAAGCACGAGAGCTCGCAAGGTGATGCTGCCGCTGCTCGACGTGCTGCAGTCCGTGCCGGTGCTCGGCTTTCTCTCGATCACCGTCACTGGCTTTCTCGCTCTGTTCCCTGGCAGCTGCTCGGTGTCGAATGCGCGAGCATCTTCGCCATCTTTACCGCGCAGGCGTGGAACATGACCTTCGGCTTCTATCACTCGCTGGTCACGATCCCAAGTGATCTGCAGGAGGCCGCATCGGTCTATCGCATGAACCGATGGCAGCGCTTCACCAAGCTAGAGCTTCCGTCTTCGGCAATCGGGCTCATGTGGAACTCCGGTTTGCGCCCGCGCGTGGCGCGCATTGCGCAGCCGCTCGCGCAGATTGCCGCGTCGTTCCCGGTGAACATAACGTTCCCGTTCGTGGTCGGATTCTTTATCGCTGCCCACATCCCGATCGACTCATCCCGGCCATCTTCCCGTTTTGGGTGACGGGCGCAGTGACTGCCACCGGCGTCGCCTGGAACGCGAGCATCGTCGCGGAGGTGGCCACGTGGGGAAACGCGAATAGGCTGATCAACTCGTCCCAACAATTCGCTTCGGCAAGCGCTGCCGCTTGCAACGACGGAGACTGCAAGAAGCTGGCGACTAGGCGAAAAAAGGCGTTCATGTTCACTCCACTGTGCAAGGCGCCATTCGTGGACGCCGTCGATCACAGTGTGCTTGCGGAATGGGCGTAAAACCAATCGCAAATATGGATGCGCTTGATTGCTACCCTCGATCCGACGCCTGAAACCCACGAACCTCTTACGGAAATGCGTCCGCCTGTAGTGGTCGCTGGCACTCGCACAGCTCATAGGTCGAGAGCACTCTAGGATCCGCCCACCTCCTCGGTATTTTTTGCGAAGTGATGGAAAATTCAGCCGTAGGCGATCGTCTGCAACAAAGCAACCGAGCTGCCTGTTAAGACCTCAGTGACGCGCAGTGTCGCGAGTCGAAGCTCGTCGGCAAACCCGGTGCCTGTCAGCGCGGCTGACATAACTATCACGGTCGTGTTCGGCGCGAGTCGCCAATTGTCGGGGTACCGGCCTACTGACACTGCAACGAGAGTAGCGACCGTCCTTGCCGCAAGGGTGGCGAAGAACGTCACCCCAAACAGAGACGAGCGCGTTTTCACGCAGCGTCAGCGAAGACAGGATCGGCAACCTCATAACGGCCTCGCGCGGGCAACCTCGCACGATATCGACTATGCGCATGCCGCAGTATGCAACAGCAGCCCCATTGGCGGAGCACGGCTGACCCGTGGTACTGCATGAAAGCGCGCAGGACATGCATCAATTCGCGGCCGTGGATCGTGGCCTTCTTCGACACGAGGCCTCCAACGCTGTTCGCATTCACCCCAGGGGTATCTCTTGCTTCCCCGCATCCGTGGAAATCGAAATCGCGAAGGCGTGCGCGTCTTCTGCCGTTTCGAAGATGTGAGGTGCTACGCGCCGCCGCTCGAGTGCAGCACCAAGCTTGAGTCGCAAGAACGCGCTCGTCGTATAGCGTGACGCTGTCGTGTAGTAGTGCGTCTCCATGTAACGGATCATCGCCGCATACGTATCCGCTACGGAGGGGTCGATCTCGAAGTCATCGTAGTTGACGACGAGCGCGACCTTCTTGCCGACCTTCTGGCACAAATCCTCGACAACGCGGCGAACCCGGTCGACGTCGTCGCGCGTCCGAACTCGCATACCTTCGAGATTGAGAAAGACCGTATTGCGCGCCGCGTCGTAACTGATCCGCTCACTTAGCCCGCGGCCGAGGAGCGTGTCCTCGAGCTGCATCGGCTCGTCGCGGAAGATGCGCAGATCCATCTCGCGTGGCCGCTCGATGATCGGGACGAATCCCATGTGGGCGAGGATGTCGCGCTCGATGTCGATCCCGGGAGCCACCTCCTCCAGCACCATCCCGTCCCGTGTGCGACGAAACACACACCGCTCGGTGACATAGAGAACCGGTTGACCGGTCTCGGCGGCGTAAGCGCCGTTGAACGTGATCTGATCGGCGGCATCGACGAACTTGCGCGCCTTGCCTTCGCGAACGATTCGCAACCTGCCCTCTTCGACCTCCACTTCAAGACCTTCGGCGGTAAGTGTCCCGGCGAAGACAACGCGGCGAGCGCTTTGGCTGATGTTGATGAAGCCACCGGCGCCCGCGAGACGCGGACCGAAGCGGCTGACGTTCACGTTGCCCTGTGCGTCGACTTGGGCCATGCCGAGGCACGCGAGATCGAGTCCGCCGCCGTCGTAGAAGTCGAATTGCTGGTTCTGGTGGATGACGGCTTCGGTATTGACCGCGGCGCCGAAATCCAAGCCGCCTTGCGGCATGCCACCGATGACGCCAGGTTCGGCCGTGAGCGTTAGGTGGTGCAAGACCTTCTCTTCGTTCGCGACCCTCGCGACACCTTCGGGCATGCCGATGCCTAGGTTGACGACTCCACCCATAGGCAGCTCGAACGCGCAGCGCCGAGCGATCACCTTGCGCGCGTCCAGCTCCATGGGCGCGACCGCGTCGAGCGCCGCACGCAGCTCGCCCGAGAACGCCGGGTTGTAGACGGTTGCGTAGGTCTGGTGATGGTGCTCGGGCTTGGCAACGACGACGCAATCCACGAGCACGCCGGGCACTTCGACGTTACGCGGATTGAGCGTGTGCGGCTCGCAGAGTCGCTCGACCTGGGCGATGACGAAGCCGTTCGAGTTCTTGGCCGCCATCGCCAGCGCCAGGTTGTCGAGGGTGAGCGCCTCGCGCTCCATGGTGATGTTGCCGGAGAGGTCCGCCGTCGTGCCGCGCAGGACCGCAACCGAGATAGGGAACGCCTTGTAGAACAGCCACTCCTCGCCGTCGATCGCCATGACCCGAACGAGATCCTCATGCGTGCGCCCGTTGATGCGGCCGCCTTGTTGGCGCGGGTCAACGAACGTGCGCAGGCCGACCTTGGTGAGCGTGCCGGCACGATGGCCTGCAATGTCGCGAAAGAGTTGCGTCAGCGTTCCGAGCGGGAGGTTGTAAGCCTCGATGCCGCCTTCGACCGCGATCGCCGAGAGCTTCGGCACGAGACTCCAATGTCCACCGATCGCCCGCCTGACGAGACCTGCGCGCGCCAGGCGATTGAGGCCCCGCGCCTTGCCATCACCAGGCGCCGCCGCAAAAACCAGCGTGAGATCACGTGGTGACTTGCTTTCCAGATAGCGGCGCTCGAGACCGGCGATCAACTCTTCCGGCGTGCCGCTGCCGACGAATCCAGAGAATGCAACGGTATCGCCGTCGCGAATAATGGCTACTGCCTGCTCGGTGGTCACGACCTTGTTCTTCATGTGCGTACCCTTCGCTGGCTCATCGCGGCATCGTCAGCCGATAGGAATCGTTCCACGACGTCGATCTGCTCGTTGGCCATGAGCGCCGGCGCGTGACCGCAGCCGGCAATTTCGAGAAACTCGACACGCCCCAAGGCGGCTGCCTTTCCGCGTCGCTTCATCTCGGCCACCGTCGTCGAAAGCAAGAGATCGGACTCCTGCCCGCGCACGACCAACACCGGACACGAGACCTGTTCCCAAACGCGCCACAGCACGACGTCGAGCAGCATCGGCCGCGAGAACTGCTCGACGATCGCAGGGTCGTAATGCAGGCGCAGCCCCGCCGGGTCCTGAACCACGCTGTTCACGGCAAGGTGACGCCACTGCGCGTCCGTCAACGCGCCGAACGGCGCGTGCACATCCCGCAGGTAACGCTCCACTTGCTCGATGTCGGCGAAAACGCGGGCTCGGCGAAGGTAGCCGGCGATTCGCTGCAGCGCCGCGACGGGAACACGTGCGCCGAAATCGTTGAGCACGAGGCGTCGAATCGGTGCATTCGCGCGCGCGGCCATCTCCATGCCGACGTGGCCTCCCAACGATGTGCCGACCCAGTCGACCTCCTCGACACCGAGCCGCGCGATGACCGCCGACGTGGCCGCAAGGTAAAGCGGCGTTCCGTAATCCGCGGGCCGTTGGGCGAATTCGCTACGGCCGCGACCCGGAAGATCGAGAGCCACAACACGTCGGCCGCGCTCGGCAAGCCGCTGGGCAAGCGGATCGAAGTCGCGACTGTTGCGGGTGAGCCCGTGCACGCAGACAATCGGGAGTGGGGCATCGGCCGGGCCCCAGTCCGTGTAACCGACGCGCAGGAAGCCGTGCGGGCCCAGGACCCGCACATCGCCGAATCTCGGCGCGATCTTGGCCATGACTCCGTGGCTAAGGCCGCTGGCGCAGCCACTCGACGATCCCTTTACCGAGCACGCCCTGCGATTTGCCGCTGACGAACACGCCGACGTGGCCGCCGGGCAATCCGATCTCGGTGTAGTCGTCGGTGCCGACGAGATCGCCGAGCGCACGCGACGTCTGCGGCGGAATGATGTGGTCGTTCTCCGCGTAGACGTTGAGCACAGGCATCGTGATCTGCGGCAACTCGACCTTGCGCCCGGAGAGCACGAACTCGTTCTTCACGAGCTTGTTGTCCTGGTAGAGGTCCTTCAGCCACTGCTTGGCCGCCTCACCTGGATGATGCGGGCGATCCTGCAGCCACTTCTCCATGCGCAGGAAGTTCATGAGCTTCTTCTCGTCGTCCATGACGTCGAGCATACCCAGGTTGTACTTGGTGAGCGACGCGAGCGGCGTCATTTGCGAGAAGACGAAGCTCATGAGCTCGCCGGGCAGGTTGCCGTTGGCCTCGATCAGGCGGTCGATGTCTTCCTTGGTGAGGCTGCGCGTCCAGAGATTGATGAAGCCGTGCTCCGGCCGCCCGCCCGACTGATCGGCATGGAAGTCGATCGGCGTGATCGTGACGATGAGGTTCTTCACCCGGTCCGGGTGCAGGGCCGCATAGCAGACAGTAAACACGCCGCCTTCGCAAATGCCGAGCAGGGTAATCTGGTCGAGGCTGTGTGCTTCGCAGATGTGCTCGACGCACGCGGCGAGGTAGTCGTCGACGTAGTCGTCGAGGGTGAGCCAGCGATCCGCGCGCGAGGGCTCGCCCCAGTCCACGGCATACAAGTCGACGCCCTGCGCCAGAAGGTTGCGGATGAGCGAGCGGTCTTCCTGCAGGTCGGCCATGGTGTAACGCCCCACGAGACCGTACGCCACAAGCACGGGCACGTTGACGGTCTTCGCCGCCACCGGTTCGTAGTGGTACAGCGTCGTCTTGTCGATGCGGAACACTTCTTTCTTCGGTGCGGTACCCACCTCGACGTCGCGGTCCTTGACCGAGGACAGGATGTCGCTGCCACGCATGAGGCGGCTGGCAAGCTCCGCGAACTCCTTCGTGGTCTGCGCGGGGTCGAAGACGAGTCGTGGCATGTGCGTTCTCTTTACTTCTTGCGACGTGCCGGGTGCACGGCCGATTTCAGAGCGCGTAACTCGCGACGCAGCTCAACCACCGTCTTTGCGAGCTCGTCGACCTCGGTACGGGTCGGGATGTGGTTCAACTCGCAATACGCTTCGGCGATTTCGCGCTCGGCCAGCCGGCATTCCGTCGACGAGCGCGTCAAACGGCGCTGCGCTTCCAGGAATTCGGGCGTGCGGTGCGCTTCGACCAGGGTGTCGTTGGCCGTGTCGACCCAAAGATCGGTCAGCTCGCGCCAGGTCCTGATCGGCGCGCCTTCGTCGGAGTGTATGGCCTTTAGGAATCGCTGTAGGGCTTCGCTCCATGCTCGCTGCACGACGAGCTGATAGGCGGCGAGGTCACGAGCCCATTCCGCGCGGAGCTTCTGCGCTCGCAGGACCTGCCGGTCGAGCGTGAGCAGCGTCGCGTAGCTCGGGCCATCTACCAGGTGCTCGATCGCGCGGTCGACGGGCGCGATGCTGCCCTGGGCCCACTTCGCGGGGTCGAACGACGTCTTGAGGACCTCGTCGGTCCTGCCACCCTGGCCGAGCGCTTGCGGTCCCAGCGCCATCCATTGCTCGATTGCGCTTCGCCAAAGCTCCTGCGTTTGCGACAGACTCGATTCGATACCGGCGAACGGAGCGACAGGTGCAGCGGTCGTCGCTTGGCCTGCGATTGACTTCCAGAAGGCCTGCTGCTGTTCGTTCCAATTGCGGAATAGCTTGTTCGATTCCTCAAACCAGTTGAAGGGACCACTCATGAGAACACGACGACCTGGCGCACGGCCTTGCCTTCGTGCAACAGGTCGAATCCGCGATTGATGTCGTCGAGCGCGAGCGTGCCGGTCATCAGCTTGTCCACGGGCAGCCTGCCTTGCCGATACAGATCGACGTAGCGCGGAATGTCCCGCGACGGTACGCAGGTGCCGATGTAGCTGCCCTTGAGGGTGCGCTCTTCGGCCACGAGATTCACGGGTGACAACGGAAGCGTGGCCGTCGGCGGGGGCAGTCCCGCCGTCACCGTCATGCCGCCGCGTCGGGTGATCTTGTAGGCCGTCTCGAGCGCACGCACCGAGCCTGCGAGCTCGAAGGCGTATTCGACGCCGCCACCGGTCGCCTCACGAACCCTTTCCACGCAATCGGGGGATGTGGCGTTGAACGCGTGCGTCGCCCCAAGCGACATCGCGAGATCGAGCTTGGCGCCGGACAAGTCGATAGCAACGATGTGCCGCGCCCCTGCCGCGCGCGCGCCGATCACCGATGCCAGGCCCACCCCACCCAGGCCGATTACGGCCGTCGATGCACCTGCACGGACTTGTGCCGTATTCACCACGGCGCCGACGCCCGTCAACACGGCGCAACCGAACAGGGCGGCTTCCGCCAGCGGCAATTCGGGATCGATCCTGACCAGCGAATGCCGCGACACGGTCGCGTACTCCGCGAATGCAGAGCATCCGAGATGGTGGTTGATCGGCGTTCCGTTCCTCGACAAGCGACGCGCGCCGCCGAGCAGCGTTCCCGCCCCGTTCGCAGACGCACCAGGCTCACACAGGGCGGGCCGGCCTTCGGAGCAGGGCGGGCAATGGCCGCAGCTCGGCACGAACACCATCACGACGTGATCGCCGGGCTTCAAGTCTGCCACGCCGTCGCCAAGCGCCTCGACGACCCCTGCCGCCTCGTGACCCAGCGCCATCGGCATCGGCCGCGGGCGATCGCCGTTGATGACCGACAGATCCGAATGGCACAAACCTGCAGCGCCGATCTTCACCAATACCTCGCCGTAGCCTGGCGGCGCGAGCTCGATATCCTGTATGGCGAGCGGCTTGCTCTCACTGTAGGGAGCCTTGGCGCCCATCTCCTTCAAAACAGCGGCGCGTATCTTCATGGGGGTGTTCCTCACGCGAGCGGGGACGTCAGGTTCTTCAGGCGCTGCGTCAGCTTCATGTTTTCCGAGTAATCGACGGGACAGTCCACGATCACCACCGTGTTGTCCGCAAACGCGCGCTTGAGTGCGGGAACGAGGTCCTCTGTGCGCTCGACTCGATAGCCCTTGGCGCCGAAGCTCTCGGCGTATTTCACGAAGTCCGGATTCTTGAACG
>JBKPOL010000245.1:0-3951 GCA_046733075.1 Pseudomonadota bacterium
CGCTTGCCTATGCCGATCCTGCTCGTCATCGCCGGCAGTGCCCTCGCACTGATTCCCGGTCTTCCGACCGTCGAGCTCGACGGCGAGTTCGTGTTGCTCGCGTTGTTGCCGCCGCTCATCTATTTCGCCGCGTTCACGATGAGCTGGCAGGCGTTCCGTGCGAACCTTCGGCTCATCCTGCTGCTTGCGATCGGCGCGGTGATCGTGACCACGGTTGCCGTTGCAATGGCCGGGCACTGGCTGATCGGTCTTCCGCTCGGCATTGGCTTCATCCTCGGCGCCATCGTATCGCCGCCCGACGTCGTTGCCCCACTGGCGGTTGCCGAACGTCTCGGCATTCCGCGGCGGATTACCGTCGTGCTCGAGGGCGAAGGCCTCGTGAACGATGCCACGGCGCTCATCCTCTTCAACGTTGCGCTGATCGCCGAGCTCACCGGCCAGTTCTCGGTGGTGACCGCCACGCGCGACTTCGTTTTCGTGTTGATCGGCGAAACAGCGTGGGGATGGATCGTCGGGTTCACGCTGCTCCATTTGCGACACTGGGCACGAGAACCACGGATCGAGGTGATGCTATCGCTGATGACGCCCTTTGCGGCGTTCTGGCCGCCTCACGCGCTCGGTGGCTCGGGTGTGCTCGCGACGGTCGTCGCGGGCCTCTACACCGGATGGACCGGCGTTGCGCTCATCCGCTCGAACACGCGACTGCAAGCGCTGTTCTTCTGGGATATCGTCAACACCGTGATCACCGGCATGATCTTTCTGCTGACCGGCCTGCAGGCCCGCACCGTCGCCGCGGGACTGGAACGAGCGACGTTGCTCCAATTGATACTCCACGGACTCGTGATAAGTGCCGTCGTCATCGCGGTGCGCTTCCTGTGGGTGTTCCCCGCCACCTACCTGCCCCGCTGGCTGTCGCGCTCCAAGACGAAGGACTCCACGCCATCATGGCGCTACCCTTTCATCATCGCGTTCACCGGCGTTCGCGGCGTGGTGAGCCTGGCCGCTGCGCTGAGCTTGCCCGTGGCCATCGCACCCAACGTGCCGTTTCCGGATCGCGACCGCGTGCTCGTCATCACCTTCATCGTTATCCTGGTCACGCTGATTGCGCAGGGCCTGACGCTGTCGTCGGTCGTCCGCGCGCTCGGTCTTGATCGCCTCGGCGCCGCGGAGCGGCGGGACCGCAAACGACGCGAGTTGCGCGCACGGGTCGAAACGGCGCAGGCGGCGCTGGTGCGTCTCGACTCGGCCGCAGCCGAGGAACATCTGAACGATGCCGTCCTGAAACCCTGGCGAACGCGTCAGATGCAGCGTATCGAGCAGCTGCAGAGCGGTCGCGACCCGGACGGCGATGCGTTTGCCGAAGCCGAAAGCGTGCGCCGCGTCGAGCTCGCGGTTGTGGAAGCGGAGCGCGCGCGCCTGAACGAATTGCTGCGGGAGGGACGCATCAACGACGAGATCCGGCGCAGGATCGAGCGCGATCTCGACCTCGCCGAAGAACGTTTGCGGAGAAACGTCCACGGCATCGTCGGGGACGAGGACCCCGGCGTCGGCCCGACGCGCACATGAACGCACGCGCCGTGCTTCAGAACCTCGGTTTGGGCACGGTGGTAGCGAGCAATGCGCCGATTGCAGTCACGCCGGCGATGCTGAAGAACACGATGCGAAACGTGTGACCGAGATGCTCGCCGATCGTCGCGCGCTCGGCGGCCGACAGGTGGTCGAGATATCCGGGGCCGGTATGCAACACCTGCTCCAGCACGACGCTCGCAGCCGAGTCGGAGTGCCCGATGGCGACGAAGATCAGCGCACCCGTTGCCGCGACACCCATGGCGCCGCCGACGGAGCGACAGAGCGACATCGAACCGATTGCGGCGCCGAGCGCCTCGCGCCCGGCTGCGTGTTGCACGGCGACCTGCATTGCAGGCATGACCATTCCAAGCCCGGCGCCCGTCGTGGCGGTGAGCACGAGCACGAGAGGAGTCGGTGCGAACGTGATCGTCGCGCCGAGCGTGACAAGGGCGAGGGTCGCGAGCGACAACCCCGTGATCGGAAAAATGGTCACTTTGCCGGTGCGCGACACCAGCCGGCCCGTGAACGTCGCACCCAGCACCATCGACAGCGTGATCGGCAGGAGCAGCGTGCCCGACGTGCCGATGCCGAGGCCGCGGCCGAGCTGCAGATACAGCGGCAGGTAAAGGACACACGCGAAGAGCGCTGCGGCGAAGCAGATCACGACGAGATCCGGGCGCGCGATCTCCGGGCGGCGTAGCAAGCGTACGGGGATGACCGGATGGGAGCTCTGGCGCTCCCAGAAATAGAGCGACGCATAGGCGGCAACGACGGCGAGAATCAACGCATAGAGCGGCCATGAATCGAAGGCAAGGCCGTGACCTGCGAACGACAGCGTGACGAGCAGGC
Source organism: Pseudomonadota bacterium (assembly GCA_046733075.1). Taxonomy (GTDB): domain Bacteria; phylum Pseudomonadota; class Gammaproteobacteria; order Burkholderiales; family Casimicrobiaceae; genus VBCG01. Next base: position 2,419 of record JBKPOL010000245.1, read on the forward strand.
CGAGCGTTGCGAAGCAGAACAGCAGCGTGCCGACGACGTCGGGCTGATAGCGCCCGCCAGGAGCGGGTGGCAAGGAAGGAATTCGACGCGCGAGGTAGGCCGCGAGCACACCCAGTGGAATGTTGACCGCAAACACCGAGCGCCACGTCAAATGCTCGGTCAGGTATGCGCCGAGGATCGGCCCCGAGGTCGAGGCGAGCGCGAACACCGCGGCAAAGTAGCCCTGGAAGCGGCCTCGGTCGCGTGGCGGAACATGTTCGCCGATCAACGCCTGGGCGAGCGTCATCAATCCGCCGCCGCCCAATCCCTGTAGACCGCGCGCAACGATCAGTGTCAGCAGGTTGGGAGCAAGCCCACAAGCGACGGACGCGAACGTGAAGATCGTCAACGCAATCAGCAGAACCCGCTTGCGTCCGAAGCGATCGCCGAGATGGCCGTAGAGCGGCGCCGCGATCGTCGCCGCAAGCAGATACGCGACGACGACCCACGAAACGTATTCGAAGCCCCCCAGACGGCTCGCAATCGTCGGCAGCGCACTCGCGAGGATCGTCTGGTCGGCGGCCGCCAGAAACATCGCGACCATCACGCCGGGGAAGACTTGCCGGAATGCGTCGCGAACGCTGAGCTCTGCGTGCGCGTCGCTGCGCCCGTCGCGCGTTTCCGGGTCGCGTGCGTCGCTGCGCCCGCCGGGCGTCTCCCCAGTGCGTGCAGCGACAGCTCGCGCCGTCACTGCATCATCCATTGCATGCAGGACGGTAAGGAAGGATCGTCAATCGCGTAACTTTCGTTCGCTCGCGTTCGGCCCTCACGTCTTTTGTGTTGGGGACCGCGACTTCGGCGCATTGCCTGGATCGATTGCATCCTCGACCTCGATTCCAGGTGGCAGCCCCTTGTCCACGATATGTTCCACGTCGCCCTCTTCCTTCGATGGGTCCTTCGGTTCTTCGGTCCGCTTGTGCTCGGTCCGCCGGTCGTCTTTTCGGGCATCTCGGTTCATCACAGGCTCCAGAATCTGGACGGAAACCGTCGTAGGGTCGCACGGCCGCTTGCTCCGCGGTAGTCGGGGAAGTCCTCCAACGTCTGTAGGACCGGGCGGAAGGGTCTTGGCCGTCGCTTCCAATTGCGTCGCCGCGCGGTCGACGCAGTCGCCTGACCTTACCCGACTTGGCACCTACCTACGGAGCTATACTGCGGCGCGCTCGTCGATCATCGGACGAAACATCCTCGATGATTCGGCGAAGCGAGTCGGGGCTTCGAACATGACGACAACGACGAGGGAGCGCGGGATGAACAGGAGCCTTACGAGTGCGTCGAGGCGGTTCGGGTGGTCCGTCATTGCGTGTGTACTGTCGGCAATGGGCATGTCGGCGGCATTCGCGCAGGGCGCCGACGATCAGTACGACGTAACGGTCAAGATGGAGATGGCAGGCATGCCCATGTCGATGCCGCCTGTCACCTCGCGCGTGTGCGTGCGTAAAGGAGCGAGCGATGCGGACCTCGTGCCGCACCAGGACAACTGCCGCGTCAGCGATG
>JBKPOL010000246.1:0-3024 GCA_046733075.1 Pseudomonadota bacterium
GCTCAGGTACTGCTGGGGAAGGCTCTTGTCGAGACCAAGCGCAGCGATCGCACGCTCGCGATCCATTTGATCGGCCTGAGGATTGATCAGGATATCGATCGGATTGCCAACGGCGTACACACCGACGAAAACCAGCAGCGACATCACGAGCAGGACGACGACGCTCTGCAGGCTGCGGCGGATGATGAATACCAACACGGTCGAAACTACAGCCTACGTTCGACCCGACATCGATCACCGGATCGCGGGCCGAGCCCGACGATCCGGTGCTACAAAAGCATGTCCACGTCGGGGCGGGAAGTCACCGTGCCGTTTCATCCGCGCCTTTCAGGGCTGCTTGGCGGTCGGCTTGAACTGGAAAGCGAGCGTGTACTCGTCGGTGCGCGGCGTGTATTGCACGTTCTTCTTGGTCGCCCAGATCGTGCTCTGGAAATGCACGGGCATGATGCCGAGGTCCGACATGGCAAGCTCGGTCGCGCGCTGCAACATCGTGCGCCGGTTGTTGTCATCGACCTGCTGCAATGCCTGCTCGATCAGGTAGTCCACCTTGGGGTTGCTGTAGCGTCCCCAGTTCACCGCGCCGAGTCCCTTGTCGCGATTGAACGTCGCGAGCAACGAGCGCAACGGCGAGGACGCTTCGCCGGTCGACGCGCCCCAGCCCACCATGTAGAAGCTGAACTCCTGCTTGCTCGCGCGACCCGAGTACGGTCCCATCGGCGCGGTCTCCACTTTGGAATTGATCCCAACGCGCGTCAGCATCTGTGCGACCGCTTGCACGATCTTCTCGTCGTTCACATAACGACCGGACGGTCCATGGATCGTGAGATTGAAGCCTTCGGGATAGCCGGCCTCGGCGAGCAGCTTCTTCGCCCCGTCCGGGTCGTACGCGTCCGGCTTGAGCCCCGGCACGTACCCGAACAGCTTCTCGGAAACGAGCTGGCCCGATGGAATTGCCTGGCCCTCCATCACACGATCGGCGATCGCCTGGCGGTTGATCGCCTTCGACATCGCATGCCGCACGCGTGGATCAAGCAGCGGATTCTTCGGGAGCGGCTTGCCGTCCTTCGCCGTGATGAACGGGCTTTGGCGATCGAGATAGTCGAAGTTGAAGTAGATGACCCGATGGGAGATCTTCGACGTCACGGTGAAACGCGGGTCCGCTTTGATTCGCGGAATGTCGGACGTCGGCGGCTGCTCGATCGCGTCGACGTCGCCGGAGAGAAGCGCCGCGACGCGTGCCGCTTCGTTCTTGATGATGCGAAACGTCACCTTGTCCCAGTAGGGCTTGTCGCCCCAGTAGGCGTCGTTGCGCGCGAGCTCGACGCGGTCGCCGTTCGCATAACGGGCGAATTTGTAGCGGCCGCTGCCAACCGCGGCCTTGCCGCTGTTGAAGTCCTCGGTCGACGCGCCGGTCGCAATCTTCTTCGACACGATGTAGATCGTCGACAGATCGTTGGGCGCAAGCGGATAAGGGGCAGCGTACTTGAAGCGGATCGTATATGGATCGACGATCTCCTTCGCGATGATCGCCTTCGTGTAGGCGGTGAAGGGCCCGGGGCTGTTCGGTACCTGCGGAACGCGGTCGATCGAATACGCGACGTCCTCCGCCGTCAGCTCGCTGCCGTCGTGAAACTTGATGCCCTTGCGCAGCTTGAACTCCCACGTCGTATCGTCGAGCGTTTTCCACGATGTCGCGAGGCCCGGAATCATCCGTGAATCGGGGTCCATCTGGACGAGCTTGTCGAAAATGTGCTCGGCGACGTTGTTGTTCGGAAACAGGTTGAAGAAATGCGGATCGATCGACGTGACGTCGGCGGCGACGGCGATCTTCAGATCCTGCGCGGAGACAGGCGCGGCGACGAGCGCTGCTGCGATTGCGATCGTTGCCAGAATGCAGTGCATGAACGGGCGGCGCATGTTCTCCTCGAACGGATGGGCCAAAGCGGCGCAATCTAGCGCGAAAGACCGGGCGGCGCAAAGCGGGCGCCGTGCGGACGTGGTGCAGTCTAGTCCACTCTATCGCGCAGTGCGCGGCCCGCCGCGGGCCGTGCAATTGCGAAGACCGGCCGGATTTCCGTTGCGGCCGCGGCGGCACGAGCGGTCAAAGCGTGTTCGGCCAGGTTTCGGGCGGCTCGCCCTCGTCCGAGCCCGCGAAACGGTCGAGCGGCCGGAGCGCCTGCGTACGATCGATGTGGATCAGGACGTCGAATTGGCGTGGCAGGCGCGCCTCGAAATAGTGGCTCCAGCGCTCGGTCTGCGGCCGGTAGATCACCCCGATCGCGCGTTGGAGCTTCGGGCCCTCGAGGGCGTGTGCGACCTCGCGATCGGCAAGGTCCACCCAGAAAGAGTCTCCGCTTCCTTCGTGAAAGAGCCGCTCGTAGCTTCCCTCGAGCCCCGGACGCACGCGCTTGCACTCGGTTGGCGCGTCCCAGTCGTTCGCCGCCGTGACCGTTCCGTCGTACGTGGAGAATCCGATGTTGAACACGGTGCGGCCGAAGCGTTCGCGTGCGAGCTGGCCGAGGTTGATCTCGCCACGCGAGCTCATTTCGGTCGCGCGTGCGTCGCCGAGGTGCGAATTGTGCGCCCAGACAACGATGCCTTCGGATGCACCGGGCATCCGCTCGCGGAGCGCCTCCAGCGTGTCGGCCATGTGCGTGTCGCGCAAGTTCCACGTCGACCCGCGGCCCCGATACATCGCGCGATAGTAGCGCTCGGCATTCATCACGAGCCGTGCGTTCTGTTCGGCGGAAAAGAATTCCTCATCCGAAGATTGGCCGCCTACCACCGGCAGACGCAGCGCCTCGCGTCGCAGCTCGACGAGTTGCGCGACCGCCTCGTCTTCACAGGAATCGGCACCGTGGGTGACGGCAACTCCGTAGCCCTGGGGATTGTCGCCGAAGTACTCGAAGCAGCCGTAGCGCGCGCGTGCGCGGGTCGCCGCCTCCGGATCGACGCGGTCGAGATACGCGAGGACCGCCTGGATGGACGCATGCAGACTGTAGAGGTCGAGGCCGAACAAGCCGG
>JBKPOL010000247.1:0-16981 GCA_046733075.1 Pseudomonadota bacterium
GTCCCAGTGCGGGCCAAAGTTTCGGTCGCGGTAATTTTCGAATCTTGCGGGCGCCTGTGCTTACGTTGTTGCGAGTAGCCGCGTGCCGCTGCCACGATACTTTGCTCCGGTTGGCTACCACGATCGGCTCGGGAGCGGCCCTTCGCCGATCGTGCAAAAACCACGGAGCGCGTCGCTCGAGACTCGCTCCGCTCGCCGCTCAGTCACGCGCGCTTGCAAGCCCAATGCCGCGCGTGTGAGCCGGCGTCATCCCTATACGTAATTGGACCTTGGCGGCGCAGCTACACAAACGTTTTTGGTCCCGGATCCCGCATGAGCTGCATCGTGTTGCACCGAATGCCGCCGCCATACTTGTGCACTTCGTCGTATTCGATGGGGATGACCTCGACGCCATGCCGCTCCAGCAGCGCGCGGGTCTTGACCGCGGACGCATTCATGATGACCCGGCGCGGCTCGACGGTGATTCCGTTTACCGGATAGAGATCGACCTCCTCGCGCGGCGCTTCCAGCAGTTCGTAGCCGAACGCGTGCAGCTTACGGATCGTCTCGTAATCGCACCACGGCGGATAGATCAAGGCGAGGCGCGCGTCGAGCGGCATGATCCACATGTCCGCGTGCATCCAGCCGGGCACTTCTTCGTGATAGCCATATAACGGCCCGGGACTCGACGCGAGCAGCACCTCCTTGTAGCCGGCACGATGCAGTATCGGTATGACCTGGTCGGCCCCGTCGCGATTGCAATCGGTCGAAAGCATCAACACGATGAAGTCGTCGCTCATCCGGACCGAAGCGCCGACCTCGCACACGCCGAATCCGTGCACGGTGTAGAGAATCGGGCACCCGAGCTGCATCAGGAATTGCGAGACGTAGCGTGACCGTCCGCGCCAATACGGCGTGGCTTCCCGGGGAATGATCGCGCCGCCGTTGATCACGAAACCCGCGGCTGCCGAGATGCTCCGCTTCATTGGACCGTAGGCGGATCTCGGCGGATCATCGGGCCACGTCACGTAGTGAACCGTGATGCCGAGACGCTCGTAGAGCTCGGCGAGCTGCCGATGCTGCGCCTGCATCAGCTCGAGGTCGGGCGTGATGCCGTTGAAGACGAAGAATGCGCTGTCCTGCTCATAGAGCTTGCGCACTTCGGTGGGTGTCGGACGCACCATCGCAACTTCGCGCAGCTTGCCGATGCCCTGCGCGCCCCAGCGCTTGCCCCAGATCAGCGGCAGCTCGTCGAGATATGAAACTTCCGCGTGATACCGGTGGTATTGCGGGACCTTCCCTTCCTCGTAGAACGGAAAGGCGGCGAGCTCGTCCCCGCTTGGGTCAGGTTTGTCGTTCATCCCCGTTCCTTCGTGCCGTCGTGTACGGCGGCAATCCTCGCAACACGCGCGAAGCGTTCTCCCGCAAGACGTCGGCAAGCCGATCGCCGATGCCGGCCGCGCGCTGAAGCTGTGCGTACACGAGGTCCGGATCGGTTTCCGGCAGCCAGCTACCCAGAAGGATCCGATTGAGCCCAAGCTCCCGCACGACGCGCGTGAGCAGCGCCTGCGGCAGCGAGTGCAGCGTGAACCATGTCTCGCCGTCGTCCTGCGCAAGCGCAAGATAGTCCTCCCATGCGGACGGCAGCCAGCAGTGGTCGAGCACGATGCACGCATCGGGACACGCTTCACGGACGATCAGCGGCAGGAAAGTGCTGCCGCCCGTCACCGGCACGTTGCCTTCGAGCGCGATCGACACGTGCAGCGAGCGGTCGCGCAACGCGCGGGTGATCGGAACGACGACGCGGCGCACGTTGCCGATCGTGAGCCAGTTGCCCCAGCCGGTCAGGATCTTGATGCTCTTGAACCCAGCGTCGAGGAGCGCGTCGACGGCGGGAAACGCGTGAAACGGATTCACGAGGCCGATCGGTACAAAGCGCTGCGGATGGCGCGCGACGAGCGCCCGGACACCCTGGTTTGCCGTGTCGAAATCGTGCGTCGCTACCGCGCTGTAGCCGAAGACCCAGCCTTCACCGATGCCGGCGCCGTCCATTGCGCGAAGCAGCGGAAGCGCTTCGGCCTGTTGCGGATATTCGGGATGCCCGAAGCAGATGCTCGTGTCGGTCCAACCTGCGCTCATCGGAGGCAGCGCCGCGGATCGCGCACCAGGCGCGACGTGGTAGAGCGTGTCGTTCGCATCGTCAGTGCGCCGATCGTAGATTCAGCAGGCGCGCGATGTTGTCGCCGAGGACTTTGGCTTTGTCGGCGCCGGCGAGGGCTGACTCTTCGATGATCCGTTTCATCGACCCAGGACTCGCGTACGGCGCATCGCTGCCATAGATCAGCTTGTGCGCACCGACCTCTTGGCATGCGACGCCGAACGCGTGCCCGCCCTGCAACGAGACGTCGATATAGAGATTCGGATGCCGTCTGGCCATGCACATCGCGTCGTAGAACATGCCGCTGCCCATGTGGCCGATGATCAGCTTCGCCTCCGGGTACGCCCGGGCGAGCGCACCCATCAGCGTCGGCGTCGCGTTCGGCTGATGGCCGGTGTGGACCCAGATCGGCACGTCGTACGAGATCGCGAGCTCGACGATCGGATGGACGAGCCGCGGATCGTTGACCGGATAGCGGTCGACCTGCGGATGCAGCTTGATCCCGCGAAACCCCCAGTCGGCAATCGTGCGTGCCATTTCGTCACGGCACGCGTCGAGGCCCTGGGGCGGCTTGATGTTGGCGAATCCGACGAGACGATCCGGATAGGCATTGACGGCATCGCGTGTGTACTCGTTGGACGTCCGCTGATCGAGGCCGATGTAAGCGAGGCTGTCCATGATGATCGCAAGGTCGATGCCCCACTCGTTCATCAGCTCGACGACGTAGTCGACCTCGAACTCACGGTCACCCTTCCGGAACGACCATTCGTGAACGTGGACGTGATCGTCGATGATCATCTTTGAGCCTCGTGCAGCCGGGAATTTCTGAGCCCCTGCGACCCGCGATGCTTCCCCATGAATGCGAGCGCCCGAGGCACCCAGGGCCCCTCCGCCTCGCCGCCGGCGTAGCTGGCCGTGAAATGCGTCCGGTCAACCAGCGGCAACTCTTCCACTTCCGCAGGAATCGCACGCAACGTCTGTACGAAGCGCGCGCCCTGCGTAATGAGGTGCGGAAAGTCGCGGGTGCCGTACGCGATGAGAAAGGGCGGAGGGACGCCGCGTAAACCCGATCGCGGGCTTGCGCGCGCGTCGTTTTCCGCATCGGCACCGAGGAAGCGCGGGCGAATGCTGAGACCGGACCCGGCGCCGAATTCGAAGACGGCGGAGATCGTGAGGCACCCGCGGAAGAGATCGCGCGGTGCGCCGATGTCCTGCGTCCATTGCGGATCCACTGCGATGAGCGCCGCGTAGTGACCACCTGCCGAATGTCCACCGATGAAGAGCCCATCGGCGCTGCCGCCGCAACTTGCGATGTTGTGGCGCACCCACTCGATGGCGCGGACGCAGTCTTCGACGCCGGCGGGAAAGACGTGCTGCGGAGCGAGCCGATATCCGGCGGTCACGAACGTCACGCCTGCCGCAGTGAAGGCGGGGGCCATGAACGCCATCCACTCCTTGTATCCCGACGTCCAGCCTCCGCCGTGCCAGAACAGAAGCACGCGCCCATCGGGGCGCTCGGGGGGTGCGACGAGCAGCCGCTGATACGGATCTCTGCCGTACGCGAATTCCTCGCACGATACCGAAGCCGAGCGACGCCAGCACTCCGCGCCATACGCTTCGCCCGCCTCCGAAAGCGGCTCCTGCGGCGGGTAGTCCTCGCGTCTCATCGCGTTGCCTCCATGGCTTCCAGTACGCGCTCGGGCATCATAGGCAGCGTCGACACGCGCGCGCCGCTCGCATCGCGTATCGCATTGGCGATCGCCGGCGCGGCGCCGACGAGCGAGGGCTCCCCGATACCTTTTGCGCCCATCGGGTGAGACGGCTCGGGATGCTCGAGCACGAACGGATGAATTTCGGCGGGCACGTCGAGCATGCCCGGAACCTTGTAGTCGGCGAGCGTCGTCGTCGTGAGCCAGCCGTCCTCGTTCCAGTGCATCGCCTCGGTGAGCGCGTATCCCATGCCCTGGACGAAGCCGCCCTGGATCTGCCCCTCGCAGCTCATGCGGTTGATTGCACGACCGACGTCGTGCGCGCACCACGCGCGCCGCACATCGACCTTGCCGGTCGTCGTGTCGACGTCGACCTCGACGCAATGCGCGCCGAACGTGTAGATGCCAAGGTTCGAAAACGCGAGTCGATGAATCGACGCGCGCTTGGGATCGAACGGCGGCCCATCGAACACGAAACCGTGGGTCGCGGCGATGGGACCGCCCGAACGGAACAGCGAATGCAGTGCGACCTCCTTGAAGGACACGACCTTGGGCACGCCGACGAGACCGATCGCCCCGCCGGGGCGGAGCTCGAGATCCGACGGCGCGCATTCCATCATCTTCGCCGCCTGATCGAGCATGCGCCCGCGCATCTCGGTCGTTGCCGTCGCCACCGCGCGCCCGGTCATGTAGGTCGACCGGCTGCCTGCGGTCTTCCAGTTGTAGGGCGAGATGTCGCTGTCCTGCTGCGCGTAACTGACCCGCTCGATGGGCACGCCGAGCAGGTCCGCACAGATCTGCACCATTGCCGTGTCCGCGCCTTGTCCGAGGTCGACACACCCGGTGGCCAACGCGATCGATCCATCGGTGCGCAATTGCACGGTCGCCGACGTTCCCATCAGTCCCGAGATGTGCGACATCGCCGCGAAGCCCACGCCGCGACGCGTACCTGCGCGCGCTGCGAGTGGCGGAGCGGCGCGCTGCGCATCGCGGACCGTCGTCAACGCTTCGCGTAGCGCACACGACCGAACCGCCTGGCCGCCGAACGCCGTGTCATTCGGCTGCATCGCATTGCGGAGGCGAAGCTCGCACGGATCCATGCGGAGCGCGACGGCGAGGTCGTCGATTTGCGATTCGCCGGCGAAACTTGCCTGGGGATTGCCGAAGCCGCGGAACGATCCGGCGCGAAGCTTGTTCGTGTAGACGACCTTGCCTTGTGCCCGGACGTTCGGAATGCGGTACGGACCGCGCGACATCAGGAGCGCGAACGCGAGGACGGCCGGACTTTCATCGGCGTAGGCACCGCCGTCGAGCACGATGCGCACGTCGCGTGCGACGATCGTCCCATCGGTGCGCGCGCCGGTTTTCATCCAGATTTCCGCCGGGTGGCGTGATCGCTGGATCTCGAAATCCTGCATCCGCGATAGCACGAGCTTCACCGGACGTCGGGCCGCACGCGCAAGCCACGCGGCGATCGAATGCAGGTTCGACGCGTGCTTGCCGCCGAACCCCCCGCCGACGCGTGTCGCCACGACCCGGATTCGCGCCATCGGCTCGGCGAGCTCCTCGGCAACGCGCTGTTGCAGGTGATGCACCGATTGGCACGTCGCATAGAGCGTGATGCGGCCCGTGGCATCGACGTCGGCAACGCAGCCGTTGGTTTCGAGGTACACATGCTGTTGCGCTTGTGTGTGCCATCGGCCCTCGACGATCGCATCGCACTCGGCGAACCCGCGCTCGACGTCGCCCTCGCTGACTGCGCTTTCGAACACGACGTTGCCGTGGCCGGCACCGTCGACGCTCTTCACGTACTGCGCGAATGCTTCATGGAGCAGAGGCGCGTCCTGCGCCAGCGCCGCATCGGGCGAGAGAACAGCGGGCAGAGGTTCGTAATCGACCACGATGGCGGCTGCAGCGCGCAGCGCGGTTCGCGCGTCGGCCGCGGCGACGGCAGCAACCGGCTCGCCGACGTAGCGCACCTTGCCGCGCGCGAGCATCGACTCGTCCTTGACAATGCCGCCGTAACGCACGTCGGCGATGTCGGCGCCTGTGAAGACAGCGTGCACGCCCGGAATGCTGCGCGCGGCCTCGGTGCGATAGCCGAGAATGCGCGCGTGAGCATGGGGGCTCGTGTGCACGGCCGCATGCAACATGCCGGGCAGGCGGATGTCGTCGGCGTAGCGGGCGCGTCCGCTCGCCTTGTCCATCGCGTCGAGCCGCGGCGGGCTCGTTCCGACGGCGCCGGTCAACGTGTCCATCGGGGCGTACGTTTGCTGTTCCTCGCGTTCATCGCGCCAGCTCCGCGAGGCGCTCGGCCGCCTCGAGAATCTTCACGTAACCGGAGCAACGGCAGAGGTTGCCCGAGAGCGCCGTGCGGATCGTGTCGCGGTCCGGGCGCGGGTCGCGCGCGAATAACGCGGTGAGCGCCATGACGAACCCCGGCGTACAGAACCCGCACTGGATCGCACCCGCGTTGACCAGCGCGTGCTGGATGTCCGAATAGGCACGGCCGTCGGCGACGCCTTCAACCGTAACGACCGGCCGTTGGTCGACCTCGACAGCAAGCATCAGGCAGGCGCGGACGAGCATGCCGTCGACAAGCACGTTGCACGCGCCGCACACGCCGTGGTCGCAGCCCCGCTTCGTCCCGCATAGCGCAAGTTGCTCCCGCAGCACGTCCAGCAGCGTCTCGTCCGCGCGGACGAGGACGTCCTGCGCTACGTGATTGACGTCGAGCGTGCAATGGATCTTGCGCGGGTCCGACGGAGTCCCTTCAGGATTCAACCGCGCTCCCGTGCACGCAGCGTCGGCCTGGGCGCGCTTTTGCGCGCGGCGGCCACCGCACGCTCGATCAGCGCCGGCGTGACGCGCCGCCGATAGGCGCTCGAAGCGCGATGATCGCCCGGAGGATCACCGTGAATTGCCAGTTGCTGCGCGGCCGCCTCGACGGGATCGTCGCAGCGCCCGAGTGCGGAAAGCAGAATCGGTTTCATCGCATAGCCGCCGACGGCCACCCGAATGTCCGCGTCGCGCGCGCCTGTCGTGACGGGCGCCGTCTCCTCGACGCTCACGACGGCAGCGACTGAAACAATGCCGAAGTCGCCCGCGACGACGGACAGCTTTTCGTACGCGACGCCGGTGCCGGGACGCAGCGCGGGCAAGCGAACGGCGGAGACGATCTCGCCGGGCGCGAGCGAAGTTTCGAACATTCCGTGGAAGAAATCGCGCGCGGGAACTGTGCGGGTTGCTCGGTCGGACGCGATATCGATGATCGCATTCAGCGCGACGAGGGCGACCGGATAATCCGCCGCAGGGTCCGCGAGTGCGACGGCGCCGCCGATCGTGCCGCGGTTGCGGACGGCCGGATACGCAACGACGCGCGCTGTCTGCGCGAGCAGGGACGCAGCGGCCGTGCCGTCGGCAAGCTGGGTGAGCTCGGCGTGTGTCGTCATCGCGCCTATGCGCAGCGCGCCATCCGCTGTTGTTTCGATGCCGCGCAACGCCGCGATGCGTCGCAGGCTGACGAGCCGCTCGGGTGTCGCGAGTCCGAGGTTCATCATCGCCACGAGGGACTGTCCGCCGGCCAGGCAGTACGCGCCATCCCGCGCGAGCGCGCGGCACGCGTCGTCGAGCGTTTCAGGAGCGAGGTATTCCATCGCGTTCATCCGGGTTCCGCGGCTGCAGCACGTCAGCCACCCAGTCGGTCATCGCGTCGATCGCCGTGGAAAATTGATCGCCGCTGCAATGCTCGACCCCGCCCTCGTCGTCGCCGAACACGCGCAGGTCGGCGCGTGGGCTGCGCCGGGCGGCTTGCACCGTGCGCTCCGCCTGCTCGACTGGAACCTGTCGATCGTGCAACCCGTGCGCCACGAGCAGCGGACATGTGATGCGCTCGACGACGCCCTCGAGCTTCATCGCGGAGATCTTCTTCGCCGCGTCGTCCGTATCCGCTGCCCCGTAATACCAGAGCGCATGATCGATCCATGCGGGCACCGAGCGCGCGGCCTTCGGATCGCGCAGGATCCTGCCGTGCGAACCTTCGTTGTCCCAACGTGCACCCCACGCCACACAGCACGCGAGACGCGGCTCGAAGGCGGCAGCGCGAGGGGCGTAGTAACCGCCGAGGCTCATCGCGATCACTCCGACGCGCGATGCATCGATGTCCGCGCGCTCGTCGAGCCAGTCGAGCGCCGCGCTTGCCCAGCGCTCGCTCTCCAGATTCATCGGAAGTTGCTGCAGGCGCAGCGCGGCGCCGACGCCGGGGTGGTCGACCATCAGCGTCGATATGCCGCGAATCGCGAACTCCTCGGCGATGCCGCAGAGGTGCATCCATTCCTTGGTGACGTCGAAGCCGTCGAAATGGATCATTGCAGGCCGCGGTCCCGAGACCGGCGCGCGATACAGCAGCGCCGGGAGCGTCGTGTCCTGATAAGGAATCGCGACGTACTCGATCGGGTCATTGCGTAACCGGACGCTCTTCTCGAACGAGCGCGTCATCGCACGGTAAAGTCCGAGCTTGTCCGGCGACTTGTGGCTCGCCATGCGTTCGGCCGTAAAGTAGTAGACGCAGGCACGGCGATACTTGCGGCCCGCGGACCAGCGGTGGCCGGCGGCCTCGTCCCGTGCTGCGAACGCTTCGGTGCGTTCCGCGAGATCCGACCACGCGGCGATCCACGCCGCTTGCGCATCGGGGTCGTTCCGCGCGTCCGCGCGTTCCGCGATGGCGCGCAGCGGTCGACAGGCGCGATCGATTTCAGTGAGCTCGCCGCCGAGTTGCTCCGCCATGAGCACGGCGAGGTTCCACGAATAGTGCGTCGGAAAGTACTCGAGCATTCAGCACTCGCGCAGCGAACGACGGGAATTGCCCGTCAGCGGGCGTCGGAGATCGGCGTATCGCAACCCGGCGTTTACCGGCCTCAGCGAGGCACGCGCTTCACGCGCATGGCGTCGTCGACGATGCTGCCCGCTTTGATGATCATCCGCCCGTCCAGCTCGACCGTGCAATCGCGCATCGGCACGTCGTAGTGACCGCGTGTGGTGCGCTTGCCGCCTCCCTGGGAATTCGGACCGGTCGAGAACAGGAAATTACCCGGAAACGTCCGGGCCGCGGCCCGCGACGTTTCGGGCTCGTCGCCGTTTAGCGCAATACCGTACCAGAGGGCCTGGGGATTCATGCCCCAGCCCAGATGCGAAACCGCGTACGGGTCGCGGTCGTCCGCCCCCGCCTTTCCGTCCGCGAGCCAATCGCGCATCAGTTTCGCATCGAGTCCGCCCGCGATGTCGACGACGTGTCCTTCACGAATCGTGAGCTTCACGGTATCGGCGACGTAGCGGCAGTACGGAAGGATGACGACGTCACCCGGCTGCATGACGACGGTTCCGTGCGTGCTGCCTTCGTTCGGAAACGTGTGGATGTGTCCTGCGCCCCAATGATCGAAGTGACCGGGCTCGTCGGCGTAGCCCCACTGCGTCATCACCGGATACTCGCCGCACGTGTAGCTGAGATCGGTGCCCGCATCGCTGTGCACCCGCACGGTACGGGTCTTGCGGTAGATCGACTCGGCGTACTTGCACGCCTCCTTGAGTCCGGGAGGCGACATGAGCTGCGCGAGGGCGTCGGGTGAGTCGATGATCATCAGCACGCGCGTGCCGCCGTCGAGAACTGTCTTGAGCCAGCGGCTGAAAAGCGGGACATGAAAGATCACGACCATATCCGCAGCACAGACCGCCTCGAGCGTTCCCTTGCACTGTCCGATCGTCGGAACGCCCACGCGTGTCCAGCCGGGCAGCGAATTCACGCAAAGCTCATAGATGTCCGCGCCGAGTTCCTCGGCGGCCGCGAATGCCGAGTGCACGTACTCGCGCCGCGTGCCGAGATCGGACACGACCGCGATGGTCTCGCCCTTTTTGACCGCCGACAGCTTGAACTCCTCGGCGTAGAGGAGGGTGAGCTTCGCGGGATTGGTTTCGGAGCTGCGAATGGCGGCCGTTTGCATCGAGGAGCTCATCTGTTCAAAAACGAACGAGTTTTATTATTCGTTGCGGGCCGCAAGTTGTCAACGCGCGCAGGATGAGCCGATGCTCGGCGCTGCGCCGCTCTTGCGCCGGCGCCTTCGACGCCTACGCCTCGGTGACGTGCCAGAAGAGCAGCCGTTCCCGCAACAGCTGCGCGATCCGGTAGAGGAGATAGCCGATCAGCGATATCGTGAGCAGCGTCGCGAACGCGCTCCGCACGTCACCATAGCGGTACGCGCGCATCATCATGTAGCCCAAGCCGCTGCCGCCCGACACCATCTCGGTGACGACCGCCACCAGCACGGCAACGACGACGGCGACTTGCACGCCGTCATAAATGCTCGCGAGCGACAGCGGCAGCACCACCCGCCAGAACATTCGTACGCGTCCCGTGCCCCGTGCCTGGGCCGACCACAGGTACATCGGGCTCACGCCGCGGGCGCCATGGTAGGTGAAGATGACGATCGGGAACAGGCAATCGGTGAAGATGAGCATCACCTTCGACAGGCTGAACAGTCCGAACCACGAGACGTACAACGGGATCAGCGCGATTTTGGGAAGCGGAAAGCCGAACGCGAACAGGGGCTCGAGGAACCACTCCGCTGCGCGCACGCGTCCCATCGCAAGTCCGATGGGAACGCCGACGACGATCGCGATGCCGAGACCGAGGAGCGCCCGCCAGAGCGTGTCCCAGAGTGGCCCGAGCATCGTTGCATCCGCAAATAGTGCAAACCAGCGCAGGATGATTTCGGAAACGGGCGGGAACACGTAAGGATTGACGGCGCCAAGACGCGTGGCGAGTTCCCAAGCGAGAAGCAGGGCGCCGATCGGCGCAACCCGTGTGACGAGGGCGCCGCCGCGCCATTCGGAGCGGTCAGTGCGCGAAGGCATGCCACGCCATGGCTTTGCGCAGTCCCGCGACGTATAGACGGTCGAGCGCATAACCCAGCAGCGCGAGGTAGAGCACGACGGCGAGCATCGCCGCCTCTGCGCCTACTCCGCCATAGGAAAAGATCAGGTAGCCGAGCCCCGTCTCGGACGAGATGAATTCGGAGCTGACGAGCACGATGATGGCGATGGCGATGGCCGTGCGCACGCCCGCGGCGATCTGCGGCAACGCGGCCGGCAGCACGACGCGCCACAGCAAGCGTCGCTCCGACGTCCCACGTGCACGCGCCGACCACAGCAGGATCGGGTCGACGCTTCGCGCACCGTTGAACGTGGCGACGACGATTGGCACCAGGCAGGCAAGCGCGATCACCGCAATCTTCGAGAAGTTGCCGATGCCGAGCCATACCATGAAAAGCGGAATGAGCGCCGGCTTCGGCACCGGATAGATCAGCATGAGGATCGGCTCGAGCGCGAGCTGAACGAGGCGAACGCGCGCCATCAGGACGCCCGCGGTGATGCCGACGATCACCGCCGTGAAGAATCCGGCACCCGCGCGCCCGAGCGAGGCGAGCGTGTGCGGCACGATCTCGCCGCTTCCCACGAGGTCGGCAAGCGACTTCGCGACGTCGAAGAACGAAGGCATCAGCCACGCGGGAAGTGCGCCGCCCGCCGAGGCCGCCTGCCAGACAACGACGACGATCAGCAGCGGCAGCGCACGCAACAGGTCGGGACGCAGCAACCTCTTCAAGGTGGACCTCCGATCACGCGCGAGCCGCGTCGACTTCTTCCTTGATCCTGCGCCAGATGTGCAGCTTCAACTCGGCGAAGGCTGGATTCGCTTCGAATTCGTCGCCGTCATCGACGTCGAAACCGCGCGTCAGCACCTCCTTGATGCGGCCGGGACGTGCCGCCATCACGACGATCCGCGTGCCGAGGGCGACCGCCTCTTCGACGTCGTGCGTGACAAAGAGCACCGTTTGCTTCCCTCGGCGCCAGATGCGGCGCAGCTCGTCCTGCAGGATCCGGCGCGTCTGCGCATCGAGCGCGCCGAATGGCTCGTCCATCAGCAGGATGTCCGGGTTGCAGGCGAGCGTTTGCGCGATTGCCACGCGTTGCTGCATGCCGCCCGACAGCTCGCGTGGATAGCGCCGCTCGAATCCCTCGAGGTGAACGAGCCGCACGTGCGCGGCGACGATCGGCTCGTACGCGGTGCGCGGCATGCCCATCTCGCGCAGGCCGTACGCGATGTTGTCGTGAACCGTCAGCCAGGGAAACAGCGAATAGCGCTGGAACACGATGCCGCGATCGCGCCCCGGACCGCGGATCGGCGTGTCACGAAGCCGGATTTCCCCGTCGGTGGGGCGGAGAAATCCGCCGACCAGATACAAGAGCGTGCTCTTGCCGCAGCCGCTTGGTCCGACGATCGACACGAACTCGTGTTCCTCGACAGTGAGGCTGATCGATTCCAGCGCCGACACGGCGGTCGGTCCGTCCCCGTAACGCATGCCGACGTCGCGCAGTTCGAGACATGCAACACCCACGCTACTTGGGCAGGTACGAAAGATCGAGATACTTGTTGACGTCGAATGCGGTCGCGAATCCATTCGCGGCGAGCGTGTCGACGACGGGCTGGATGTTCTTCGCGTCGACGCGACCGTTGCGGCGCACGAGGTAATCCTTCTTCGTCAGAAGATAGCTGTCGACGACGGGCTGCGGCAGCTTCCACTCCTCGGCGTAGATGCGGACCGCCTCGGCGCGGTTGTCGAGCGACCAGTTGACCGCGCGCAGGTAATCCTCGACGTAGTCGCGCACCGCCTGCGGATGCGCCTTCAGGAACTTGTCGTCGAACGCCATGAACACGTAATCGGTCGGTCCGCCATAGATGTCGCTCGTCTGATAAAGAACCTTGAGATCACCCTTGCCCATCGCCTCTTCGAAGAACGGCTGAAAGAGCGTTGCCGCCTGGATCTTGTTGTCGCGGACCATCGCCGCGAGGAACGGCGGGCGAGCCTCGACGACGGTCAGGTCCTTGTCCGGATTGAGGCCGGCCTTCTTCGCGATGATCCGCACGCCCATGTCGAGCGTGCCGCCGATCGCGTTGACGCCGAATGTCTTGCCCTTGAGGTCGGCGACCTTGGCGATCCCGCTGTCCGCGCGCACGACGGTCGCGTCGTCGTAATACCCGTCGAAGCCGAACGACAGCAGCTGATGCACGATCGTCACCGGCACGCGCGACTGGTTGATCGCGTTCGCCATCGGAAAGGGCGTGGCGAGACATGCGTCGAGCTTTCCTGCGACGAGCGCGGGCATCGCGTCCCCGCTGCCCGCGAAACGCACCCACTCGACTTCGTACGTCTTGCCGTAGTTCTTGAGCAGCTCCGGCTTCTTCTGCATGAAGAGATGTGCGCTGATCGAGATGTGCGTCCCGATGCGTATCTTCACCTTCTCCTGCCCGTACGCGCTCCCCGTCAGCGCAAGCGCGGTGACGAGTCCGGCAGCGAGTACGAAATCGCGACGAGTGAACATGGGTTTCTCCGTGGAGTGCTGGTGAGGGCGGGGCGCGTGCGCGGGCGGCAAGTAAACCGTTCGCCGGCCCCTCATGTCAATACCGAACCGCGCTTGTTATTCGCGTCGCGAGCGGCCGCGAGCACTGTTCCATCGATCAGATCTTCGGCGCGCGGCTCGGGTAACTTCAGCAACCCGCACTCGCGCCGCAGCGCGACGACTTCACGGAAGCCGTCGGATGCGGGCACGAGCCCGGGGACGAGGTCGCGCACGAGACGCGCGGCCGCCTGTTCCGAGTAACGCGTGACCGCGAGCGCCGCGACCGCTGCAGCGTGATTTTCCGCTTTTGACGCCCAAGCGTTCGCCAGCAGCAGCGCACGCAGGTAGCGTGATGCAGCCTCCGCGTTGCTCCGCAGCCATGCGGCGCGGGCTGCGACGACAACGCCGGGGTACGCGGGGGCGATCTCCTCGCCGGACCACAGCCGCGTGAAGCCGGCGTCGAGCGCCCGTTCAATGAAAGGTGGCACGAGAATGGTCGCACCGGCGCGCGCCTGCTCGAGAGCCTCGTAACGCTGGCGCACTCCACCAACGGGGTCGAAGCGGCACGTCCGCCAGTCGATCCCCGCCTTCGCCAGCGCGCGATACAGTACGAGGACGAAACCGTTGGTCGTCGAATCGACGGCGATATGCTGAGCGGCGGCCTCGGCAAGCGAGCGATAGCGCGGCAGGCCGACGAAGGCCAGGACGGTCGTCCGCTCGAGTTGCGCGATGATTCGCAGGTCGGCGCGGCGCTCATCGTTCCACGCAATGACGTTATCGACGACCGCGATGCCGACGTCGAACGTTCCGTCCGCCAGTCCCTGCCCCAGTTGGTCCGACGAAAGCGTCTGCGTGGTCTCGACGTCGACACCGGTCTCCGCGAAGAGGCCGAGGTGCGTGGCCCAGACGAGCGGCGCGGGGGGAACGAACAGGATCTGGCGTACGCGAAGCATCGGCCTTCGTCCCAACAAAAAAGAACCGGTTTCATTATTCGATCGCCGTTCATTCATGTCAATCACGACCCGCGCTATCATCTGCGCATGGTGCAGCGCAAGAAGCCGGAGATCCGCGAGGCGATTCTCGCTGCATCGTTCAGGTTGTTCTCGGCGCACGGCTACGCCTCGACGATGATCGCCGACATCGCGCGCGAGGCCGGCGTTTCACCGGGCAACGTCTACATCTATTTTCGCTCGAAGCTCGAGATCCTTTACGCGATCTACGATCCATGGCTGCGGGCGCGCATCGACGTGCTCGAGCGGCAGCTCGCTGCAGTTCGCTCTCCGCGTGCGCGGGTCCGGCAGCTGCTAATCGCGCTGTGGCGTGAAATTCCGGCCGAGGAGAACGGATTTCTCAACAACATCATGCAGGCGATCTCCGCAAGCGACCCGGCCGAGGGCTACCGCTCGACGCTCGTGCGGTGGCTCGAGCGGCGCATCACGGGGATGATCCACGATGCGCTGCCACCGTCGCGCCGGGCGCGCGTCGCGAAGATTCGCCTCGCCCACGTGCTGATCATGGCGTTCGACGGATTCGCCATCGACTATCACCTGCATCCGCGGCGCTCGGGCATCGACGATCGCACGGTCGATTTCTTGACCGACATGCTGCTCGGCGAGCGCGCGGGTTGAAGGCGAGGAGTGCGCGGGGTTGAAGGCGAGGAGCGCGCGGGGTTGAAGCGAGAAGCGCGCGGGGTTGCAGCGAGAAGCGTGCGGGTTGAAGCGAGGAGCGTGCGGGTTGAAGCGAGGAGCGTGCGGGTGAAGGCGATGAGCCTGCGGGTTGAAGGCGAGCATTGACGCGCCTACACTCGCGCCGACATCCGTCGTGTATACGAATCGAGTTTGCGAGGAGAATTTTGGCGATGGCACTGATCAAGGACGTTGAATCGATCACGAAGGGCAGGAAGCTCAACGTGCGGAAAGTCGGGGAGAAGTTCGAGCACACGAGCCTCCTGCCGGACGACGAGTGGTATCCGAAGGCGGTGCGGACGAAGATACGACCGGCCCGCTGGAACTGGAAGGATTGCCACGCCAAGCTGAAGGAGATCGCGAGCTCGCCGATTCCCGGTGCCGACCGTCGCTTCATCATCCTCGTCAACCAGGACACCGAGGAAATGGCGAGCACCGCCCCGGGGGCACTGATCGGCATGACGATACTGAACCCGGGCGAAGGGTTGAAGCCGCATCGCCACAACTCGTTCGCGATCTACCATGTCCTCCAGGGACGCGGCTTCGACGTGATGCAGGACGAGGACGACGCCGAGCCGACGAAGATCGAATGGGAGAAGGGCGACACGTTCCTCTGCCCCGCGTGGGTCTACCACCAGCACGTCAACGACGGCGACGAGCAGGCGATCATCCTGACGGTTCAGGATTTCCCGCTCCTCGCAGCGCAACGCAGCCTGATCTTCGAGGAGCCGCGCGGCGCCGACAACATCAAGCTCGTGAGCAAGAAGTTCGTTCCGCACCGCGACACCGCGGACAGTTTCAAGATCGACATCTGACGGACGACGCCATGGCCATCATTACCGACGACATGGCGCGCATGATCGGCGAGCTCCGCCTGTGCTACGTCGCGACCGTGACGCCCGAAGGGAAGCCGAACCTGTCGCCCAAGGGATCGCTGCGCGTGATCGACGGCGACCACCTGGCGTTCGCCGACATCATGTCGCCTGCCACGATACGCAACCTGCGCAGCAATCCGTACATCGAGGTGAACATCGTGCACCCGTTCCTGCGACGCGGCTACCGTTTCAAGGGGCGCTGCGACATCGTGACCGAGGGCGAAACGTACGATCTCGTCGCGAACGAGCTGTGGGAGCGCGAGGGTCGGCAATATCCGGTCAACGCCGTGGTGCGGATCAACGTCGAGACCGCATTGCCGGTCCGGTCGCCGGCTTACGCGTTCAACAAGGGCATGAAGGAGGAGGACGTGCGGCGCATATGGCTCGAGCGCTACGGTGTACGTCCGCTGTCTGCTCCTGAGGAGCCCGTCGCATGAATTCTCCGGTCGATGGCGTTCGGAACGTCGCGAGCAGGCTGATCGATACGCTGATCGCCGGAAACCGCGGCGATCACGAGGCGTTCAGCTATAACGGCAAGCGTTACTCGTACCAGGACGTCGCGGCGCTGATGAATCGTGCCGGCAACCTCGTACTGGCTCTCGGCGTGCGTCCGGGCGAGCGCGTGCTTCTGCTCCTGCCCGCGTCACCCGCGTTCGTCGCGAGCGTACTTGGCGTGATGAAGGCGGGCGCGGTTCCCATTATCGACGTGCCGGGCGACGCCGCGGAATTCGCGCGGTGCATCGAGGCAGCCAAGCCGTCCGCCGCGATCGTCCATGAGAATCGCCTCCCTGCGGCCGAGAAGATGCTCGACACGCTGCTGAAAGACCGCACGTTCGTCGTCGGCGCGGACGTGCACCGCCACCGCTCGTTCGTCGACGAGCTGCGATCGCAATCGTCGTGGCTGCCGCCGCACGACGTCGAGGGCAACGCGCCCGCGCTCGCCGCGTGGACGGCAGCCGGACTCGACTCGGTGAGCCACGCCGAATTGATGCTCCGGGCCGCTGAAGGCCGCGATGCCGCAGCGGGCGACGCGTCGAACGCGGGCGGCGAGAAGGTCTCGCTGCTTGCAATGTTGCGCGCCTTTTTTGCCGGGAAAGAAGCGGCGCTGGGGTAGCGGACCACGCA
>JBKPOL010000248.1:0-4866 GCA_046733075.1 Pseudomonadota bacterium
CGTTTGCTCCGAACGCGTCTGCTCCGAACGCGTCTGCTCCAAACGCGCCTGCTCCGAATGCCTCTGCTCCGAACGCCTCTGCTTCGAAAGCGTCTGCTCTGCGCGCGTCTGCCCTGAACACCATCAGGAATGTCGCCAACGCTGCTACTGCGGTCGCCGGTCGCCGGCGCGCCAGCGATCTCCCACGTCGAAGCGCAGCGAGCGTAGCGACGAGATGAGCTCATCCGACGCTGCGTCCGGAAGCTTCGTCCACGGCGTACGCAATGCTCGCCAACCGGAATCGTTCGACTGCGCTGCCTTGATGGCCTTGAACGCCGGCAGGAACGGGAAGCGGAGCAGCACGTCGAGGAACTGCTTCAGGCGCTTCTCGTCGGCCGCGGACACGTCGGGCGCCAGCACCCGCTGGACGATATCCGGATAGACGTTGGCGACGCCGCAGATCGTGCCTGCGCCACCCGCGCGCATCAGACGCGGCAGATCCGGTTCGTGGCCGATCAGGACGTCGAGTTGCGGCGCGAATTCCAGAAGCGCTGCGGTATTGGTCCAGTCGGCCGCGCTGTCCTTGACGCCCGCGACGATCGTCGGATACGCATTCGCCAGCCGGCTCACGACCGATGGCGCGACGCGAACGCCGCTGAATTGCGGGATGTGGTAGAGGTAGAGGCGAAGTCGAGGGTCGGCCACGGAATCGATCAGGCCTGCGTAGAACGCAAATAGCGCGTCGTCTGGCACGTCGTTGAAGAAGAACGGCGGTATCACGAGACAGCGCGCAACGCCGCTGTCCTGTGCATGACGCGTCAGCTCGATCGTGTCGGTGACAGCCGCGCATCCGGTCGCAGCCATCAGGCGGTCGGCCGCGATGCCCGCGTCGAGCAATGCCTCCAGTCCTGCGCGTCGCTCGGTCGTGGAAAACGACGGTCCCTCGCCGGTCGTGCCGAACGGCGCGATGCCCACGACGCCTCGCTCGAACAATCCTTTGGCATGGCTCGCCATCCTCGCGGCATCGATTCGACCGGTGTCGTCGAGGGGCGTCAGCGTCGCACACCAGAGACCGCGGACGCCATCATCGTTTTTCATCTGCGAGACTCCCTGATCGACTGGCTTAGTCTCCAGGTCACGCGTCAACGAGGCGGCCGGGAGGAGGTCGTGATCGGCGCTCATTCTACGGATAAGATCGCCACAAGCTGGTCAAGGATGGAGCTGCGATGCGCAAGAAACGGATCTGCCTGGCGCTGCAAGGGGGAGGCGCGCACGGCGCTTTCACATGGGGTGTGCTCGATCGCCTGCTCGAAGAGGACGCGCTGGAGATCGAGGCGGTGAGCGGAACGAGCGCGGGCGCGATGAACGGCGCAATTCTCGTCGACGCGCTGAAACGCGGTGGTCCCCAGGATGCGCGGGCGCGACTGGAAGCGTTCTGGGCCAGCATCTCCGCGGGCGGCAACGAGGTCTTCAAGCCCGGACGCGCAATGGTGCCCGCCTTCATGCCCACGCTCGATTGGTCGCCGCTTGCGCTTTGGACGGAAGCGTTATCGCTCGTGTGGTCACCGTACGACAACCCGTTCTACCGCAATGTGCTCGCCGACATTCTGGCGGAGGCTCTTCCCGACTGCAGTGCGTTGAACGACGCGAGGTTGCCCTACCTTTTCGTATGCGCGACCAACGTCAGGACGAATCGGCGCAAGATCTTCGGCGCGGGCGAGCTCGATATCCCGGCCCTCACCGCTTCCGCATGCCTTCCGACGCTGTTCCGCGCGGTCGAAATCGACGGGAGCTTCTATTGGGACGGCGGCTACCTCGGCAATCCTGCCCTCTATCCCTTGCGCAGCCCGGCGCTTGGGCCCGACGTTCTGATCGTTTGGGTGAATCCGCTGAACCAGGCAAGGGTTCCCACGAATGCGCGGGCGATCGTCGATCGGGTCAACGAGGTGACGTTCAACGCAACGCTGGTCCAGGAGATCGAGGCGATCGACGCGATCAACGAGCTCAAGCCGGATGCGGATTCGCGGAACTCGCCGTTCAAGCGCGTGCATCTGCACGAGATCAAGGACGAGCCGCATCTTGCAACGCTCGACTTTGCGAGCAAGAGCAAGACCGACTGGCCGTTCCTGCTGCAGTTGCGGGACTTCGGTCGCAACGCCGCCGGCGAATGGCTCGATCGGTGCTTCGACGACGTGGGCGCGAAGGCGACGGCCGACATGCATGCCATGCTGCACTGCCTCGAGACACATTGAGGGCATACACTCATCATAAGATCGCGCTTCCGTAAAGGGGCGTTATCCTCGACGGAGAAGCACGAAGCGCGTTTACCTGTGCAAGGAGTCGGCATGACTGCAAGGTGCGGATTGATCGTGATGACCGCAGCGGCTTTCCTCGCGGCAGCGGCTTCCGCGGAAGCCCAAACCGCGAGCGCGCCATCGATCGCGTTGGTTGATTCGAGGGGGACGACCGCCGGACGTCCGCTCACCGAAACGATCGCTTTCGTCATGGTACGCGATGGCCTCGTTGCTCCGGCCGCCATCCGCCCGATCTACGATGCGGACGCGCGTACCGCATCCGGGCTCGCGACCTGGGCGAGCGGCGGCAGCGTGCTCTACACGTCCTCGGATTGCTCGACGGGTGCCTACATTTCAACCCAGATGCACGCGGGCGCGCGCGCAACCAGCCAGGTCGAAATCGGCGGCGCCGTCATCCTCTACGTCGGCGCGATCGGCATGCCGGTGACGGTCGACGTGCACTCGATCCTTTACAGCACCGGCTGCACGGCGAGGACTGTCCGTCAGAACGGCCTTGCCCCCGTCATCGCCACGCTGAACCTGACCGCGACGTATCCACCGCCGTTGTCCCTGCAGTGACCAGAGTGTCCTCGCCCGGCTAGTCGAGCGCCTGCTCGAGGTCCCCGATCAGGTCGTCGACGTGCTCGACCCCGATCGACAGGCGGACGAGGTTCGGTGGGCAAAGCGTTCCCGGCCCTTCGACGCTTGCGCGATGCTCGGCCAGGCTTTCGACGGATCCGAGCGACGTCGCGCGCTTGAACACCCGAAGCCTGGCGGTGAAACGCTTCGCCGCTTCCTCGCCATCGCGCAAGCGCAGCGACATCATTCCGCCGAAGCCGCCTCGCATCTGCCTGGCCGCGATCGCGTGTCCCGGGTGCGTGTCCAGGCCGGGATAGAGGACGTGCGACAGGCGCGCATCCTCATGCAGTCGCTCGGCGATCGCCTGCGCGTTCGCACACGCGGCCTTGACGCGCAGAGGGAGCGTGCGCATGCCGCGCAGGAGCAGCCAGCATTCGAAAGGTCCGGGAATGGGCCCGCCGGCGCTTCGCACATAGCGAATCCGCTGCCATCGCTCGTCGTCGCGTGCGGTTGCGAGCGCACCCCCGATAACGTCCGAATGCCCGTTCAGGTATTTGGTCGCCGAGTGCATGACGATGCTCGCACCGAGCTCGATCGGGCGTGTGAGTAGCGGCGTCGCCGCGGTGGAATCGACGGCCACGACCGCTCCGACTTCGCGAGCAATCGCACTTGCCGCGGCAATGTCGGTGATGTCCCACGTCGGGTTCGCCGGCGTCTCGATCCAGATCAGGTTCGGCCGCAGGTCGCGCGCCAGCCTTGCGAGATCGTCCGAGGACGCATTCGCATAGAACTGGAGCTCGAGTCCCCACGTCGCAGCGAACTGCGACATCCAGCTGCGCAACCCCCAGTACATACCTCGCGGGGCGAGGACGCGATCCCCCGGTTGAAGTGCCTGAAAGACCGCCGCGGCGGCCGCCTGACCGGATGCGAACACCATCGCGGCTGCGGCGCGCTCGAGCGACGCAATCAACGCCTCGACCTGATCGAACGTCGGATTGTCGGCGCGCGAATAGATGCGACCACCGGGGTAACTTCCATCGATCCCGCGCTCGTAGGTCGTCGATACGTACAGTGGCGGTACGATGTCCCGGTAAGGGACGGTTACGTGACCCATCCCCTGGGCCGCGAGCGTTTCGTCGCGCAGCTTGCGATCGTCGGCGCTCATCCTCGTCCTCCTTCCGCAGGCTTGCCTGGCGGCAGTTCGTCCCCGCCCATCGTGTACGCCGGCGGCACGTAGAAGTTCAGCGTCTTCAGCAATTGCCTGCCGGTGTTGCGGATCTCGTGCCGATCGCCGTGCTCGATCAGCAGCAGCGACGCCGGCCGCAGCGGATAGCGACGGCCGTTGATGGTCGCCATGCCGCTGCCGCTCAGGACGAAGAGCCACTGGTCGGCACCTGCGTGTCGATTCTTCGCGTTGCCTTCGGCCTTGCCCGGTTCGAGCACCATCTGCGCCGCTTGCGAGCGCCGATTGCCGAGCACCACGTTGAACCCTTTGCCGAACCGAAGCGTTTTGCGTTTCATCCCGCACTCCTCCGATCAGCGCAGTTTATAGCGCGCCCGTGCCGATTTCGAGGACGCGCGCGTTGGCGCTTCGTCCCGCCTCGTGCTAGTGTCCTGGGCCGTAAATTCGCGATCGTTCGCGGCGAAATCCGCTCCTTTATCTCGGAACTGACCGGACAGAACAGCGATTCGCTCGGCTCGACGAACATCGTGCGTCGGCGAGCACCGGCGACGAGCCGCTGGCGCCGCAACGTGAACAACCAACGGAGGACAAGAATGAGCCAACGCAAATCCTGGACGCGTCGGGATTGGATCACTGCGGGCATTGCCGGCGTCGCCGCGAGCGCGCTGCCCGGACGCGCTCGCGCGGCGACAACGCTGCGCTGGGCAACGGTGCTGGCGACGAATCATCCGAGTGTGCAGATGATGGACCGCGTGGCGAAACAGGTGCGCGACGAAACCGGCGGCGCCGTCGAGATCCAGACTTTCCCCGCGGGACAACTCGGTTCATCGC